>JAJAZN010000175.1 GCA_026785685.1 Thermoleophilia bacterium | reverse complement strand
CGGCAAGGCCGAGCGGCGGTATGCGGGCATCACACACATCGACGTTGCCGATTTCGGGCCGGCCGAGTGCGCCGGCGTCAACGAGCTCTGCGAGCGCTACGGAGTCGGACTCTCGTCCCTCGGGTACTACCCGAATCCTCTCGTCGGCGACGCAGCCGAGCGCGACGTCTACGCGAGCCACCTCCGTGCCGTGATCGATGCCTCGGCACTGCTCGACGTCGGCCTCGTGACGACCTTTGTTGGACGGGATCACAAGAAGTCGCTGGCCGAGAACATGAAGCTGTTCGAGCAGGTGTGGCCTCCGCTCGTCGCCTACGCCGAAGAAAAGGGCGTGCGGATCGCAATCGAGAACTGCCCCATGCTGTTCTCGGGTGACGAATGGCCGGGCGGCAAGAACCTGGCCGTCTCCCCGGCTGTGTGGCGCCGAATGTTCGAGGTGATCCCGAGCGCGTCGTTCGGGCTCAACTTCGATCCGTCCCATCTCATCTGGCTGGGCATCGACTACGTCCGTGCGATCAGAGAGTTCGGCGACCGCCTCCTTCACGTGCACGTGAAGGACGAGCGTGTGTCACAGGACCGGCTGTACGAGCACGGGATCCTGGGGCTCGGCTGGCACGATCCCAAGCTTCCCGGGCTCGGCGACTGCGACTGGGGAGCGTTCTTCGCCGCGCTGACCGACGTCGGGTACCGCGGCCCCGTCGTGATCGAGGTGGAGGATCGCGCCTATGAGTATGGCCTGGAGGGGCGACAGCGCGCACTCCGGCAGTCGCTCCGCTACATCGAGCCGTTCATCCGCTGAGCCGAACGCCGTTGACACCCGCAACACGAGCCGCGAAGACGTCGATCTCGTCCGCCCCGTCGAGCGCTCCGAGCTCGAGGTCGTACGTACGGCTCTCTCCCGCGGCGAGTTCGATCAACTCGCCACGCTCGCGAGCGTCGAGCCTGCCGGCGGTGCGATTCGTACTCGGCTCGATGCCGACGACGTATGTTCCCTCGCCGAGCGTGCGCCAGACGAAATGGTGTGGGAGCTGCGCACGATGGAAGACCTCGTACACCCCCACGCCGAGCCGCCGATTGACGACCGCGGCCGAGGCCTTGCCGTCGCCATCCGCGACGAGGTCGTGCTCGAACACCTGCTCGACGTAGCCCGCTTCGGGCGCCACCATCGCCCGGTAGCCCTCTACCGGATGGTCACCTCTCGCCGTGACTCCCGAGGCGGTGACGACGAGCTCGGAACCCTCATCGACGACCGGAAAGCCGACGTTGACGTGGTAGAGAAGCATGTGCGGTGTCACGTCGTGACCGACGTTCTCGATGACGTCATGGATCCGCAGACGGGACTCCCCCCCGACGGCCTCGATCCTCCGGCGGAGCACGAGCTGCTCACCAAAGACGCTCGCCTGCAACGTCTCTCCCTCGGCCCAGAGCGTGCACGTGTCTCCGTCCCAGCGCTCGCCGTATCCCACGAGGCGAGCCGGCCGGTTCGACACGCGGCCGTGCAGGCCGAAGGTCTCCGTCTGCTTGGGAGGGTAGTGGTACTGCGCCGCCGTGTCCTCAGCCATGAACAGTGCGTGGTCGATGCCACACGTCGTCAGCAACCCGCCGCCGAAGGTGCGGAAGAAGCCGAGGCCTTCGGGCTCGTAGTACCAAGGCCCCTCGACGCCGACCGCCGACGTCCACGCGAGAGAGACTCCGCGGAGCTCGCACCGGCCGATGTCGAATGCGCGGTCGACGACGACGTCGAAGGTGAAGCCGGAGCCGGTGCGGAACTCGAGCACGCGCACGCCTCGCGCCCCGCCGTCCCCCATCGTCAGGAGCCTCACACCCGCCACCTGATCGAGCCGACCGATCCGCCGGAGCAGCTCCGAGCGGCTATAGCTTCGTCCGAAGAGCTCGGGCATTCACTCGTCCTTTCGGGATGCGCCCTCGACCCTGGAGATGATCTCCGACGAGCCGTGGGCTGAACCGTACATCGTGTAGCCGCCGTCGACGACCAGTGTCTGCGCGGTAATGAAGCCCGCGGCGGGAAGGCAGAGCAGCAGCACGGCACCGCCCACGTCGCCCGGGGCGCCGATCCTGCCCGCAGGCGTCCGTTCGGTGATCTCGCGCCCGTCGAGCACGCCGCGCGCAATCCCGTCGGCGACCATCGGCGTCAAGACCGGACCCGGGAGAACGGCGTTGACGCGAACGCCTCGACCGGCCCATTCGGCGCCCAAGGTGTGCGTCAGGCCGACGATGCCGGCCTTGCTCGCTGCGTACGGTGCTCTGCCGGGCAGTCCCATGGTGGCGCTCAACGACGAGATGTTGACGATCGAGCCCCGGCCCCCGGCAAGCATGATCCTGCCGAACGCGCGACAGCAGCGGAAGACGCCCGTGAGGTTGACGTCGAGGACAGCGGACCACTCCTCGTCTGTGAAGGACTCAGCCGGGCCAATGTGGTTGATGCCCGCATTGTTGACCAGGATCGTCGCGGCGCCGAGCGACTCGAGGACGGATGCGGCCGCCGCGTCGACCGACTCCGTCGACCGGACGTCGAGCGCGAGGCCGATGTGGCCTTCGCCGAGCGAAGCGGCCAGTTGCTCGGCCGTCGCACCGTCTCGTGACGTGACCGCCATCCGGGCTCCAGCCGCTGCGAGGGTCTGAGCGATTGCCTCGCCGATCCCCTGGCTGGCGCCGACGACGACCGCGATCTCGCCCGTGAGGTCGGTCATCGCGGTTGCCCGCGAAGCCGAGGCTCCAGGCGTCGAGCGTTTGTGCGATCCAGCCACTGTGCACTCCTCGAAGCTATTCACGGTCATCGTCTAGCGTTCCCCGGCCGAACCCATGAGTGGGCTCCCTGAGCCTATCGCGTCGCGGAGGGCTTCGGCTGCTAGGCGGAGCTGCCCTCAGTGCATGAACCAGCCGCCGTCGATCTCGATTACCTGACCCGTGATGAAGGACGAGGCGTCGCCGGCGAGGAAGACGGCGAGGTTCCCGATGTCGTCCGGCGTTCCTCTCCGTTTCAGGCTCTGCTGCTCGAGGATCCAGCGCGTGTACTCCTCCGGATCCGGGTGGATCTTCTCGGCGTCCGTCGGAAACGCACCGGGCGAGATCGCATTCACCGTCACGCCCTCGACGCCGATCTCCCGGGCGAGCGCCCTCGTAAACGAGATCACCGCTCCCTTTGACGAGACGTAGTCGAGCAAGTGGGAGAGGCCGATGAACGCGGTGATCGAGGCGACGTTGACGATCCTTCCGTGGCCGCTCGCCTGAAGGTGTGAGAAAGCAGCGCGCGCGCAGAGAAAGTAGCCCTTGAGGTTGACGGCGAGGACGGAATCCCACTCCTCTTCCGAGATCTCGGTCCAGGCTCGACGCGGGTAGATCGCCGCATTGTTGACGAGGATGTCGAGGCTGCCGAGCTCTGCGACGACCCTGTCGGTCATCGCCGCGACCGCCACGCGATCCGTCACGTCGACGGCGACCGCAAGCGCGGTCGCACCGGAGTCCCGGATCGCGAAAGCACGCGCCTCGGCGGCATCGACGTTCAGGTCGGCACACACGACGGCTGCGCCGGCGGCGGCGAGCGAGGCACAGATGCCCTCGCCCAAACCCCCACCGGCGCCGGTCACGATCGCCACCCGTCCGTCGAGGCGGAAGGGATCCTGGTTCAACGAGCGCCCGTCGCCGGCGTCGTCTCGGTCAACGCCACTGCCCGGCCTTCGCGTGCCGAGAGGTAGGCAGCCTCGACGAGCGCCATCGTGCCGAGCGTCGTCCGACCCGAGATCGCCGGCTCGGCGTCCTCCTGGATCGCCCGCATCAGTTGGCCCATCGTGCCTGTGAATGCCTGAGGGAACCACTGCTCGTCCCAGCTCGGACGCTCCCAGCTGCCCTTGCGGGCACGCGTCGTCCACATCAACGTCGAAGGGCTGCCGTCCGGGTAGTCGGGCCAGCCGATCGTGCCCTTGGCGATGCCTTCCGTGCCCTCGACCCGCCACTGGATGTTGTGATCCGCCCAGGTGAAGCAGTTGTCCAGGCCGACCGCGCGCAGGCCGCTCGCGTACTCGAGCACGTAGATCGCGATTCCGTCGAAGTGCTCGAACTCCTGGCTCGGGTCATTGCGGACGGACACGAGGATCCGCTCGGGGTCGCCGAACTGGATCTTGGTGACCTTGTCGGAGCTGCGCACGTTGGTGACCTTGCCGGTGACGATCGCCTCGCGTCCGACGACGTACTGGGCCTCGCGCGCGGTGACCTCGGCGATGCCGAGCACCTTGCCCTGGATGTAGG
>JAJAZN010000174.1 GCA_026785685.1 Thermoleophilia bacterium | reverse complement strand
CGCCGAGGTCGTTGCCTCCTCCGGGGACACCCCCGAGCTTTCCGTCGAGGCGCCCGTCGATCTCGATGCCGATGACGGTGCGAAGCCGGCTGCCGTCGATGAGTTGGACCGCGAGATCGCTGCCGACTCGAGCGACGTGGCGGAGACGACCGATGACGTGGCCGATGACGTGGAATCTTTCGAGTTCGAGCCCTTTGCGGACGATGTCGAGCTCGTTCCCCTCGGTGAGGCCGCTGAGATGCCCGAGACCGAGACACCCTCGGAGCTCGACGATCTCTTCATCGAGGATACGCCTCCGCCCCAGGCGCGGTTCTCCGCACGCCGGCCCAGGAAGGGCGAGCAGGGCGAGAAAACCCCGAAGCGCAAGAGCGCACGTGGTGGAGGTGCGAAGGGCCGCCATGTTGTCGGCCTGAAGATCGGCGCCTCCCAGATCGCCGCGGCCGTCGTCGTAGAATCGAACGGAAAGCATGAGCTCGTCGACCTGGCACGCCGCCCGCTCGCCGCAGGAATCGTTGTCGACGGCGAGGTCAAGGACATCGACGCGCTCTCGAACGCTTTGAAGGCGTTCTTCGACGAGGAGAAGCTCCCGAAAAAGGACGTGCGGATCGGACTTGCGAGCAACAGGATCGGCGTTCGCACCTTCGACATCATCGGTATCGACGATGAGACCCGCTTCGACAATGCTGTCCGGTTCAGGGCTCACGAGGTGCTGCCCGTCGCCGCGCACGAATCGGTACTCGACTATCGCGTTCTGGAAGAGCGTCCCAACGCGGCGGGCGAGCCCACTCGGCGCGTCCTGCTGGTCGTCGCTCCGAACGACCAGGTCGAGCCGTATGCCGAGGTCGCGCGGCGCGTCGGAATCAAGCTGTCCGGCATCGACCTGGAAGCACTCGGGCTGCTGCGCGCCTTCGTCGAACCAAAGCCGTTTGCCGTCCGCGCCGCCGACGACACGGCGACCGTCGTCGTCTCGATCGGGCATGAATCATCGACGCTCCTCGTCGCCGGCGGCGGCACCTGCGAGTTCACCCGAGTCTTCGACTGGGGCGGCAGCGCCCTCGTCGAGGCGATCACCTCAACCCTGGAAGTTCACCCGGCCGAAGCGGCAACGATCCTCAAGCACCTCTCTCTCTCGGGCCCCGGTCGGCAGTTCGACGGCCTTGACGACCTTTCCCGCACGCGAGCACTCGACGCCGTCCGGCTTCGTCTGGCGCCGTTCGCACGAGAGCTGGTCAGCTCGCTCCAGTTCTACCAGACACAGGACGAGTCGCTCGGTATCGGCGGGGTCGTGATCACCGGCGGCACTTCGCACCTTGAGGGCCTCGGAGAAGCACTCAACCAGATGATCGGCGTCAACGTCTCGGTCGGCGACCCGCTCGGCCGCGTCACGACGTCGATCGAGATTGGCGCTGACATCGAGGCGATCATCGGATCGATGGCTGTTCCGATCGGACTCGCGATCGACGACATCGCCATGCGGAGCGTCGATCTGCTGCCGAAGGACGCCGTCAAGACGCGGAGCACGCGCTCGACGATGATCGCAGTCGGCGCTCCGATTGCAGCCGCCGTTCCACTGATCGCGCTCGGTGCCATGTACCTGGGCGCGCACGGCAAGGCCGCGGACAGTAGAGCCGAGCTTGCGGCCGTCAAGGCCGAGATCGCGGCCCTCCCGACGCCGACCGGGCCTGATATCGATGCTTCGGTCGTGGGTGATGAGGCCGCTCGTGCTACGGCGATCGCGAGCGTTCTCGGTGGAAGGCTCGCCTGGGACTCGGTCTTCCGCGACATGGCGCGGGTCTTCCCGACGAACGTCTGGCTCAAGAGCCTCTCCGCCAGCCTTCCGGAGGACGCCAACCTCGCCGATGGGACGACAGCGGCCGCTGCTGCCGCGGCTCCCGGTGGGGGCCAGCCTGCTCCGACGGCGGTTGTGATCGAGGGGTACACGTACACGCAGCCGGATGTTGCGCGCCTGCTCGCCCGACTCGCGACTCTCCCGTCGCTCAAGAGGGTCACGCTGACCTCGAGCCAGCGGGAGACGGTCGGGAAGAAGGAAGTGGTGCGGTTCGTCATCGTTGCCGATCTGAGTTCAACGGGAGGTGCGTCATGAGGACACTGCTCGACTCCCCCAAGGGTCGGATCGGTGCGGTCGTCGTGGGCGGCTTGCTGATCATGGCTGCAGCCTGGTTCCTGCTCATCTCGCCACAGAAGTCGACAGCGGCAGAGCTCGAGACCCAGGTCAGCGCTTCGCGCGCCGAGCTGTCGCAGCGCCGTCTCGCTCTTGCTCGGCCCTCGGCGAGCGTGAATGTCAAGCCCAGCGACCTCTATCTCCTGACCAAGGCGTTGCCCAACGACCCTGGCATGTCGGAGATTCTCCTGGACGTCAACCGGCTCGCGGCTCGTAACGCGCTCGACTTCCGCTCGATCGCGCCGTCCGCGCCCGTTCTCGGTACCGGCTACCTGCAACAGCCGCTCGACGTCGCCGTCCAGGGGCGTTTCGGTGATATCTCGCGGTTCCTCGGCGATCTGCGCGCTCTCGTCACCGTACGGAACAAACGGCTCGACGCGAGGGGGCGTCTGTACTCGGTCACGCGCGTCGAGATGAAGGAGCCCGAGAACCTCAAGAAGTTCCCGATCGTGAAGGCCGAGGTGACGCTGAACGCCTACTCCTTCAGCGCGCCGGTCCCGCCACCCGCCCCCGATCCGTCAACCACGCCCGCCGGCTCTGCCCAGAGCGGAACGGTTGCAGCAGGAGTGACTCCCTGATGGCCAAGACACGCGAAGACATAGCTGCTGCCAAGGCAAAGAAGCAGAAGGTCATCCTCATCGTGGGGGGCGTACTGCTCCTTGCCGTGGGTGCGCTCCAGGGTCCGAAGCTCCTCAAGGGCGGCTCGTCTGCCGCTGCTCCGGTTCCCACAACCGGGGCCGCCGCGACTCCCACCCCCGCCGTGGGCAACGTCACGACGCCGTCGGGCGGGTCTGCTGCCGCTGTGACGTTCGCGGGACCGCGCCCAACCGCAGTTCTCGCCGGTGTCACGATTCAGGGTGCTGGGCGCCCTGCGCTCGATGCGGGCCAGCTCGTCAAGTTCAGCCTCTTCGAGGTGAAGGATCCCTTCGTCCCGCAGACCTCGGATGAGCTCTCTGGCACGACGGAGCCGACGTCCACGCCCACGCTGTCCGATACGCAGCCCGGAAAGACCGGCACCACCGATACCGCCTCCGATCCTGGCGGCGCAGGAGCGGGGCCCGCGGTGCCTGCGACAGCCACGACAGACGCGACGATCATGTTGAACGGCAAGGCGTACTACCTCGAGGCCAAGGACGCGTTCCCGAAGGCCGACCCCCTCTTCGTGCTCGTCTCGCTGAAGAAGAACGTGGCGAAGATCGGTGTTGCCGGCGGCTCGTTCGCCGACGCCAAGACGATTCCGCTTGCAAAGGGCAAGAAGGTGACACTCGTCAACGACGCAACGGGAGCGCGCTACGTCTTGAAGCTGGTCTACACGGGATCGGCGCCCGAGAAGACGGAGAGCTTCACCCAGGCCCAGAAATGAGCACACTGAGACGGATCGCAAGAGACGAGGACGGCCAGGGCATCATGGAGCTCGTCATCGCGATCGCGATCATCAATGTGGCAATCATGGCCATGTTTGCGATGTTCCAGGCCGGGGCCCTTTCGGTGCTGAGAGCGAGCCGGACATCCAACGGCGCGCTCGTCGCCGAGAAACAGGCCGAGCTGTACCGAGCGATGCTCTACAAGGACATTCAGCTGAACGATTCGCTCGTCACGAGCGCGGCGTCGGACTCCGCGCACATCGCGGCGAGCGAGTGGGGAAGTTCGGCCGTACAGGTGAAATCGGGCTCCTGCACGAACACCCTCGCCGAGTGCAAGCCCGTCCAGTCCTCGGTCACGGGAGGAGACGGTCGCGCGTACCGAGTCGACACCTACATCCAGCCGGTCACGCCCTCGAGTGGTCGACCCGGGAAGCAGGTGACCGTCATCGTGATGCTCGCGTCTGACACGTCCCGCGTCCTCGCCAAGCTGACGTCGAACTACGACCTCGCGACCGGTTGTACGACCGATCCCACGGCGGCGTCTGCGTCCCGATGTACCTGACCGCGTCGAGCAAGGGTCTCAAGGAAATGTCCTTGCATGCCGATAGGAGACCGTAGATGCCGTCGTTCTCCTACAGCGCCATCAACGCAGAGGGGTCGCAACTCGCCGGTGAGCTCCAGGCGACAGACCTCGCCGCCGCACGCGATTCGTTGCGCGGCAACGGCCTTCTCGCCCAGTGGGTCGAGGAGCTGAAGGCCCCGGCAGCGAAGGGCAAGGGCCGGTTCGAAAAGGGCGTCAAGCCCAAGTCGCTGCAGGTCTTCTCGCGTCAGTTCGCGACGATGATCGAGGCAGGACTTTCGGTCGTTACCGCCCTCGTCATTCTCGAGCAGCAGACCGACGACGACGCGCTCCGCAGTGTGATCGACGAGATCCGCGAGCAGGTCGAAACCGGCTCGCTGCTCTCCGAGGCTTTGGCCAAGCACCCGGATGTCTTCTCCAGACTCTACATCGCGATGGTGGAAGCGGGAGAGGCTGCCGGGGTGCTCGACACGGTCCTCGACCGGGTCGCAATCCAGATCGAGAAGGAACAGCAGATCAAGCGGCGCGTCAAGGGCGCGATGATCTACCCGACGGTCGTGCTCACCTTCGCGACACTCGTGATGACCGGGATGCTCATGTTCCTGGTGCCTATCTTCGTCAAGATCTTCGATTCGCTCGGCGGCGATCTGCCGATGCTCACGCAGTACGTTCTCTACGCATCGAACGCAATGCGGCATGGATGGTTCCCCGGTGTTCCGATCCCGGGCATCGTGTTCATCTCGGCTGGGGTCGGGGGCAGCATCTTCTTCTTCCGCCGCTGGATCAAGACCGAGTCAGGGCGGGCGAAGTGGGACGCCATCAAGCTGCGCATGCCGGTTCAGATCGGGTCTGTCGTGCTCAAGGTGTCGATGGCGCGGTGGTCGCGAACCCTCTCGACTCTCATCGCCTCCGGCGTCGACATCATGCGCGCCCTCGAGATCACCGCGCAGACGTCCGGCAACTGGGTCGTCGAGAACGAGACGGAAAATCTTCGATTGCGGGTGCAGGACGGCGCCTCGATCTCGCAGCCGCTGATCGACAGCGACGTCTTTCCCCCGATGGTCTCGCAGATGGTGAAGATCGGCGAGGAGACGGGCGAGCTCGAGAAGATGCTCTCGAAGGTCGCCGACTTCTACGAGGACGAGGTCGATGCGTCAATCCAGGCCCTCACCTCGATCGTCGAGCCGCTGATGATGGTCGGCGTCGGCTGCATGGTGGGCGTGATCATCATCAGCATGTACCTGCCGATGTTCAAGATGCTCAGCCTCGTCAAGTAAAGGAACAGTGCGGCGAAGCCGCTGGACTCTGGGGGGTGGCTTCAGCCGCTCCCCGGGGTGAAAGCCGTTGCGGGCTGGCGCAGATCCGTCCGGATACTCACGCCCCGTAGAATGTCTTCATGACCGCGGTCACGATCTACCACAACCCCCTCTGAGGGAGTAGTCGCAATGCCGTGAGCATTGCGCAGGAGCTGGGTGTCGACGCGAACGTCGTGCACTACATCAAGACGCCCCCTGACGCGGAGACGCTGCGGTCGATCATCGCGAAGCTCGAGGATCCTGTCACCGATCTCGTGCGCCGCGACTCGTTGTGGAAGAAGCTCGGACTCACCGATGACGATGCGCGCACGGACGCGCAGGTCGTCGACCTGCTTGTGCGTCACAAGCAGTTGCTCCAGCGGCCCGTGGTCGTGACAGCCAAGAAGGCGATCATCGGGCGGCCCAAGGAGCGCGTGCGCCAGCTTCTCGGGTGAGGCTCTACGGGACGTCCAGGGTGTCCGCGAACGCCCGTGCCCACATCGCGTAGCCGACGTCGTTCGGGTGGAACCAGTCGGGGGCGAGCTTGCCGCGCCAGGGTGGCGTGATCGCCCCGCCGGTCTCGGCGACCCGAAGTTCGTGGCGGGCTGCCCACTGCCGGACGAGCTCGTTGAATGGCGCCACCGTCTTCGGCCGTCCCGGAATCGTGCCGATCACGGTCCGGGGAGGAAGCGCCGCCGTTAGCCCTTCGAGCCCTGGCGCCAAGCCGTCTCGTCGGCTCGGCCGCAGGTCGTTCGCACCGACCGCAACCGTGATCAACGCGGGCTCGAGCCCGAGCTGAGCGGCAAGCGGGAGCTGGGCGCCGAGCACGTCGCGAACCCGACCGCCGCTCTGCGAGAGGTTGATCACGCGCCACTCCTGCCTGTCGGCCGCAAGGAGCTCTCGCAACTGACCGACCCAGCCGCGATCGAACGAGGACGCTCCGATGCCCTGCGCGGTTGAATCGCCGAGGACGAGCCAGAGCGGCTCGGAGCGCTCGAGCGTCCTCACGTTCTCGCGGTGCCATGCCTCGGCGTACGGCCCGATCTGCGCCCGAACGGCACGGACGCCCGGGATCAGCGACAGGGCTCGTCCACGCGCCGAGGTGGGGCGGGGACGCAGAGGTGGGAGGGGCTCCTCGGTCAGGTCAGTCGACGACGAGAACCGTCGAGCCGAGCTCGCGTTCGACCTCGACGGCGACGTCGGTGCCGATGAGTCGACTCAGGAATCCGTGATGGTGCGAGCCAAGGACGACGAGGCGCGCCTCACGGTCGCGAGCGGTCGCCCCGATCTTGTCGGCGGCGTTGCCGACGGCCCACACGTAGTCGGCCTCGAGCCCCGCTGCCTCGATCCGACCTCGTGCCTTGGCGAAGAGCGGCTCGAGCTCGGGAGGCTCGACGAGCGGCATCATCTCGGCGCTCTCATTGAGGTTGCCGAAGTTCTGAGGCCCCTCAGGGTCGAGGAGCATCTCCATGACCGAGAGAACCACGAGCGTGTCGCCGGACGAAGCCGCCTCGGTGATCGCCCGATCGAGTGCGCGATCCGCGCCCTCGGAGTCGTCGTACCCGATGAGAATCGTTCCGGCCACACCAACAGCATCGCAGTTTTCGCCCGGCCGCGGCGGCATCGCCGCCTCGGCCAGGCGAGGAGACTGGGTTTTAGCCGAGCGCCTTCGCCTCGAGGGCGTCGTACTCTTCCTGCGTGATTCGCGCCGCTGTCGAGCAGTGACTTCGCCTGTGCGACCTGGTCGGCTGGCGACGAGCCCGCCACGGACTTGATGTAGTCGTCCTGCTGCGCCTTCATCGCCTTCATCTGCTCCATGCTGCGATCCGCCATACCATTGTGCTCGACGATCAGGTAGATGAGCACACCGAGGTACGGGGCGATGATGACGAAGATAATCCAGATCGCCTTCATCCCACCGCCGATGTCGCGGCGGCGGAAGGTGTCCGCAAAGATCGAGATCAGGAGCCAGATCCAGATGATGAACGCGAAGAACACGATCATCAGCCAGAGGGCGCTGAAGAACGGATAGCTGCTTGAGCTGTCGGCGAGCACTGACACTAGAACTCCTTGCTTGGGGAACGCCGACTCCGCTGACAGCGGGCGACGCCAGGCACTTATGACGGGCCAAACAATGCAACAACGAGCCATGCCAGGGAGAGGAACCGCGTCGCATGCCTAGCGCTCGCGCTTGCTCTAGTCGCTCTCGCCGAGTCGATCGGAGCCGCTCGGTCGTTTGCGGCGAAGCACTAGACCGCGGTCTGCTCCCCCGGAGCGAGCACCTTGACAGCCGTCGCAGGCGCATGCTCGAGCACTGCCTGCTCGAACAGAGCCGGGGGTGTCTTGAGGAAGCCGGGCTGTCCCTGCACGCCGAGGTGGATCGGGTAGTAGGTGCCCCAGTGAATCGGGATCGCGACACGAGCACCGAGAAGCGAGGCCGCCTGAGCTGCACGCGTGGGATCCATGTGTCCCGGGCCCATCGTCAGGCCCCACCCCCCCAGATCGGGAGGAGGGCGACGTCGACGGAGCTGAGATCGGCCATCTCGTCGAAGAGGTCTGTGTCGCCCGCGAAATAGACGGACCGGCTGTCGCCTTCGATCACGTAGCCGAGCGGCTCGGCCTCGACCCCGAGTGGCAGTCGGCCGGCGTCGTGCTCGGCCTTGGTGGCACGCACCGTCACGGCGCCGATTGCGATCTCTTCGCCAGCGCGCAACTCGACGACGCTCTTGATACCTGCCTTGCGCCGGATCAACGCACCGGCTCCACGAGGAGCGATCACGGGCATCTCACGCCCCAGCTTCTGCAACGAGGGGAGGTCGAGATGGTCGTAGTGGAGATGTGAGATCAGCACGGCATCGACGCCTCGCAACGCCCCGGACTCGACCTTGGTGGCGCGACGGAGGTGGGCGACACGGTTCCGCAGGAGCGGGTCGGTGAGCAGTCGAACGCCCGCCAGGTCGACCAGGGCCGTGGCGTGGCCGACGTAGTGGACGGAGGCCGTGGGCCAACTTGTCACCGAGCGATCCTACGCGGCCGATCGGGCACGGGATCATCCGAACGGGCGAGTACGCTCTGCGACGTGTTAAAGGCAACGCCAGACGTCTCGGGATCTGTTGCGCCGGAACCCCGAGGAGGAGTCCTGTGACCGCCAGCCCTGCCGTGAATTCGCCGTCGCGAGGCCGGATCATCGGCGCGCGCGCGCTGCTCGTGGTCGGGCTCCCTGCTCACGGTCGTCAGCATTCTCTCGACCGACGTCAAGCGCGAGGCGCTCGATCCCGATCAGTTCAAGCAGACCTCGCAGGAGCTGATCGCGAGCCCGGCGATCCAGGAGCAGGTCGCCACGGTGATGGTCGACGCGTTCTACCAGAACATCGACGTCTCGGGCGAGCTCGAGGGCCAGCTG
>JAJAZN010000173.1 GCA_026785685.1 Thermoleophilia bacterium | reverse complement strand
GAGCTGGATCGAGTCGACCGCGCCCTCGGACGAGACGCAGAGGCGCGGCAGGAGCCGCAGGGTGTCGGCATGACGTGCGTACTCGATGGAGGAGATCGGCGCGACATCGAGATCGCCATCGAGAACCATCCTGTTGAGCTCCGTCGGCACGCCGACGACCTCCTCGACCTCGTACTCGAGGCTGTGGAAGACGGGCGCCATGTTGACGTAGGAGATACGACCGAGCTTGATCATCCATCCGCAGCGTAACCGGCCGCAGCGGTTGCGGCGCCCTGAGAGCACGCCCACCCGTTACCGTGAGGGGGTGAGCGACGTGGTCTCCGGCTCCCGCACAACACTCCTCGAGTCCCTGGTCGAGCGCTTCCCGGACGTACCGCCGGCGGCGGTGCTGAAGGAAGACCTGCTTCGCACCGGCATGGCCTTCGACGGCTCTGCACTCAGCGATAACCTCGAGGGGGAGGTCAAGCCGAAGTCGTACTTCATCTTCTCCTTCGACCAGAAGCCCCTCGCCGACCTCGGCGAGGCGGCGTTGCGCCGACCGCCGGAGGAACTGGCGCTGACCGGAGGACTGTTCGGCCTCCGACGCACGATCGTCTCGGTGCGCGTCAATCCGACCTCGCCGTACCGCGTCGGGCTGACGGAGAACGGTGCGCTCGGCCTCTTCGTCGACGGCCAGCCGCTCGCCGACGTCCACCTGCCGCCGATGCCGGAGTACTACCGGCACCTGCTCAGAAACGGCAAGACGGTGACGGAGACCGCACCCACGATCCAGTGGGGGTACCTGATCTACCTCACCGTTCTGCGCCTCTGCCAGTACTTCGGCGCCAAGGAGGAGTGCGGCTTCTGCGACATCAACCACAACTGGCGCCAGCACAAGCGCGAAGGACGCCCGTACACCGGAATCAAGCCGATCGAGGACGTGCTCGAGGCTCTGGCGATCATCGACCGGTACGACACGGCCGGGACGAGCAAGGCGTACACGCTCACGGGCGGCTCCGTCACGAGCTCGATCGACGGGCTCGGCGAGGCCGAGTTCTACGGCCGCTACGCCCAGGCGATCGAGGAGCGCTTTCCGGGCCGCTGGCTCGGCAAGGTCGTGGCGCAGGCGCTGCCAAAGGCCGACGCACAGCGATTCAAGGACTATGGCATCTCGATCTACCACCCGAACTACGAGGTGTGGGACAAGCGACTCTTCGAGCTCATCTCGCCCGGCAAGCAACGCTACGTTGGCCGCGAGGAATGGCACCGCCGGATCATCGACGCGGCCGACGTGTTCGGCCCGCGCTACGTGATTCCGAATTTTGTCGCCGGCGTCGAGATGGCGAAGCCGTTCGGATTCCCGACGGTCGACGAGGCAATCGCGAGCACGACGGAAGGCCTCGACTACTTCATGAGCCGCGGGATCACACCGCGCTTCACCACGTGGTGTCCCGAGCCGACGACGCCGCTCGGACGGGATAACCCCGAGGGTGCACCGCTCGAGTACCACGTCAGGCTCCTGCAGGCGTATCGTGCTGCCCTCTCGCGCCACGGCCTCAAGCCGCCGCCCGGGTACGGCGTCGCAGGCGCCGGGAACGCCGTCTTCTCGGTGAGCTCCTTCATGGACACGCTCGATCCCGACGAGGTCACCGTCGAGGAGGCGGTGCCGGCATGAGCAGGATCTCCATTGAGGAGGCGGCACGACTCTGGAACGAGGCGAGCGACGAGGAGTTGTGCGAGCTTGCCGGAGCTGCTCGGGCGAAGTGGCACGAGCCAGACCACGCCACCTACATGGTGATGCGGATCATCAACTACACGAACGTCTGCGTCGCCCAGTGCGACTACTGCGCGTTCTACGTCCTCCCCGGGCAGGACGGTGGTTACGTCCTCGACCGCGAGGAGGTGTTCGCGAAGATCGACGGCCTCCTCGAGGCCGGCGGTGATCTCGTGGGCTTCAACGGCGGCTTCAATCCAAAGCTGCCGCTCGACTACTATTGCGAGCTGTTCGCCGCGGTGAGAGAGCGCTACGAGGATCGGGTCGAGTTCTACGCGCTCACCGTGGCCGAGTTCATGTACCTCGCGGACCGTGCAGACCTCTCCTACGCGGAGACCGCTGTGCGGCTTCGCGACGCCGGCGTCTACTGGGTCACCGGCGGAGGCAGCGAGATTCTCACGGAGGACTTCCGCAAGCGCCATGCCAAGTTCAAGTACACGGTGGCGCAGTACTTCGAGGCACAGCGGGCGATCGTCGAGAACGGCTTGCGGACGACCGCGACGATGGTGATCGGCTTCGATGAGACGCTCGAGGAGCGTCTCGAGCACCTCCAGCGGACGCGCGACTTCCAGGATGGCTGCCTTCGTGACGGGCTGCCCGGCCTCTTCTCGCTTCTCTCGTGGACGTACAAGCCATATGGTACGGCGCTCGGCGGCCGGGAGATCGAGCCTCGCGAGTACTGGCGCCACATCGCGCTCTCACGCATCTTCCTCGACAACGTCAAGCACATCCGGACGTCCGTCCTGACCCTGAACGAGGACGCTTTCCGCGCGCTCGACTTCGGCGCAGACGATTTCGATCTCCCGATCGAAGACGAAGTGACACAGAAAGCGGGCGCCACGATCGACCTGGATCTGGAGGCATTGCTCGAGGTTCCCAGGCGACTCGGCTACACGGTCGAGTACCGTCGCGCCGACCGTCCTGCTGGCAGGGTGCGTTAGCCGCTGCGGTCGACCACGGCGAGAGCCAGGGCTTCGAGCTCGGCCCGACGCGGAACGCCGCCGAGGCTCTCCCGGGCGCGCCGTGCGTAGTCCAGCGCCACCTCGTTCGCACGCTCGAGCGCGCCGGTCGCTGCCACACGGACGAGCACACCCTCGAGCGGCCCGCCTGCTATTGCGGCCCGCACGAACTCGTCCTCCTGCGCCGCGAGAAGGAGCGGCAACGTCGGGGTGCCGTCCCTGAGATCCGTGCCAGGGATCTTGCCGGTCTCCACCGAGTCGCCGGCGCAATCGAGAATGTCGTCGACGATCTGGAACGAGATGCCGAGCAACCTCCCGTAGTCGCCGCTGCCACCACCGAGAAGGCAGGCGGCCTCGAAGAGCTTGCCGGTCTTGAGTGCACAGCGTTCGAGGTAGCCGTCGACCGTGGTGTCGGGGTCGTGCTGCTGGCGACGTTGCATCGCCTCGCCGCGCGCCAGACCGAGCGACGCCTCCGCGAGGGTCGCGACGCCATCGAGATCACCGTCGGCCGTGAGCTCCGAGAATGCCCGGGCAAAGAGATAGTCGCCGGTCGCCCGGGCCGCATCGGCACCGAAGGCCGACCAGGCGGCGGCCTTGCCGCGCCGCACGCTCGCTCCATCGATCAGGTCGTCGTGCACGAGCGTCGCCATGTGAACGAGCTCCACGGCCGCACCGGCGGCGACCGACGACTCCCGGCCGGGGGGTGCCGAGAGGAACGTGAGCATCGGCCGCAGTCGCTTGCCGCCTGCCGTCAGCGCCTCCGCACCGATCTCCGCGACGAGGCCCGGGTGGCCCGCGACAGATCGGTCGAGAAGCTCCTCGACATCCGCGAGGTAGTCGGAGAGGCCGGGCGCAGCCCGCATTGCCTCCAGAGTCGTGCTCATCGCGCGGTCGCCGTGTGGAGCGCGACGATCGAGCCACCAAAGAGACGGAAGGTCGCGCTGTCGAACCCCACCTCGTCGATCAGCGCGGCGAGATCCTCGGCCCCTGGAAAGCGTCGGACGCTCGCCGGAAGGTAGGTGTACGCCTTCCCGCCCGGGAGCACTTTCCCGAGCAAGGGCACGATGCGGTCGAACCAGAGGAAGAAGAACGGCTTCAGAACCCCGCGCGGCTGGGTAATCTCGAGAACCGCCATGCGCCCGCCCGGGCGCAGCACGCGACGAAGCTCGGTCAGACCAGCACGCAGGTCGGCGACGTTGCGGACACCGAACCCCACGGTGACGACGTCGAAGCTGCCGTCCGCGAACGGGAGCGCCAGCATGTCGCCCTCGATCCACGCTATGGAGTCGGACTTCGGCCGGGCGCGGGCGAGCATCTCGCCCGAGAAGTCGAGGCCCGTGACGACACCACCCTCGCACTCGCACGCGACAGCGAGGTCGCCCGTGCCACAGCAGGCATCGAGGACGCGCGAGCCCGGCTGGACGACCGCGCGCGCTGTGATCCCGCGCCAGCGGCGGTCGAGGCCCATGGTCATGACGCGGTTCATCACGTCATAGACGGGCGCGATCCGGTCGAACATCGTGCGCACGCCTTCCGGCTGCAGCGTCCCGCTCTCGTGCGTCATGGTTGCCCCCAACGCGGCATCAGGGTGTTGTCCAGCCCGATCTGGTCGAGCGCACGGGCGACCACGAAGTCGACGAGGTCGTCGATCGTCTTTGCACCGTGATAGAAGCCGGGCGCCGCGAGCAGAATCACTGCACCGGCCTCGTGCAGCGTGGCGAGACCTCTGAGGTGGATCGACGACAACGGCGTCTCGCGGGGCACGAGCACGAGCTTTCGGCGCTCCTTGAGCGCCACCGACGCTGCGCGGTGGATGAGGTTCGCCATCGCCCCCGCTGCAAGCGTGCCAACGGTGCTCATCGAGCACGGGCAGACGACGTAGGCGTCGACCTTCGCGGAGCCGCTCGCGTAAGGGCTCTTGTAGTCATTGATCCCGTACACCGTGACTTGATCACGCGCATCACCGACGAAGCGCTCGAGCACCTCGTCGCGCGGCAGCGTCGCGTCGCCGTAGAGCTCGGTCGCGATCACCTCGATTCCGGCAGCAGAGGCGACGAGGCCTATCTCGCAGTCGGCCGCGGCAAGCGTTTGCAGCAGCCGGGCTGCGTAGGGGGCGCCGGAGGCGCCGGTGACTCCGAGGAAGACGCGCATCAAGACAGAGCGTAGACGTCACGCTCCTGTCCAGCACCCCGACAACCGAACCCCCGGGAGGCTGAAGCCTGTCGCCGGCCGTGTCCTTACTTCTGCGGCCCCTTCGAGGCCTCGAGGAAGGTCGCAATCTTCGTCAGATTCTCGTCGCCGAGGTCGGCGAACGACGGCATCGGCGAGCCCGGCACCTTGCTGCTCGGGTTCTTGAGGTGCGCGACCTGCCACTCGATGCCGCGGTTCTTCAGACCCTCCTCCGTCAGCTCGGGGGCGCCGAGGTTCTGGCCGCCGGCACCGAGGTAGACGTGGCAATTGAGGCAGCCCGATTCGGCAAAGAGCGTTGCGACCTCGACGGCGACCGCATTGTCGGCGAACCCCTGCTCCTTGGCCCACGTCGGAACCTCACCGACGGCCTCCGAGCCCTCCTTGGCGGTCGCACCCTTCCACGTCAGCACGCCCATCGAGATGACGACGAGGATGGCGGCGACGAACGCGACGGGGCGGCGCAGAAGCAAACGCTCCGGGCGCCGATCGTAGAACGGCAGCATGATCAAAAGAATCAGGAGGAGAGTCGGGATGCCGACGGTTCCGAGAACGACCGACTCGGGCCACTTGAAGATGCGAAGGAGATAGAAGAGGAAGTAGAAGAACCAGTCAGGGCGCGGAATGAAATTGGTCGTTCCGGGGTCGGCCTCTTTCTCGTACAGCGGCCCGAGCGCACCCGGCTGGCCGTCGTCCACGGTGAATTTCCAGATCACGGCGAGACCGATGATCACCGCTACCACGACGAACGACATGACCGTGTCGTGGAAGATCGCGTACGGGAAGAACGGCTTGCCTTCCTTCTTGACGTCCTCCTTGTAGCGCTTGAATGCGTCGCGATCTTCCTGAACCTTCTTGCTCGCCATGGTCAGCTCGCCTTGTCCTCTTCGTGCTCACGGATGAGCCCTTCACGGTAGGCGCCGTAGCCCTGGGGCTCCTCGCCTTCATCGCGCGGCCGACCGGCTGCCGTCGGCGACCACGGCGGCGACGTCACACCGAGGCGGATCACGAGATACATGTGGAGGCCGATCAGCGCCATGATCCCGCCGGGAATCACGAGCATGTGGAGCGAGTAGAACTTCGAGAGCGTGTCCGGCCCTATCTGGGCGCCGCCCTGGAGGAACTGTGCGATGAACGGTCCGGCGATCGGTGCCGTGGCGTTGATGTTGATTCCCACGACGGTCGCCCAGTACGCCGTCTGATCCCACGGTAGGAGGTAGCCGGTAAAGCCCTCCGCCATGCCCATGACCAGGAGGATCACACCCGTGATCCAGTTCAGCTCACGCGGATACTTGTAGGCCCCGAACATGAACGTGCGCGCCATGTGAAGGAACATGAGGATGATGAAGAGGCTTGCTCCCCACTTGTGCATGCCGCGAACGAGCCACCCGAGCGTGACCTCGTTCGTGATGTTCTGGATCGAGGCGTACGCGCTGTCGGGATCCGGCTTGTAGTACATCGCGAGGAAGACACCCGTCGTCGCCTGAACGATGAACGCCGTGAGCGTTGCGGCGCCAAGCGTCTGCATCCAGTTGACGTCGCGCGGAACGTTCCGGAAGAGGAACCACTTCGTGTAGCCGACGAGACCGGTGCGCTCCTCCGTCCAGTCGAGCGGATAGAGAGCGGCCTTCTCGATCTGCGCCTGACGTGCGGACTTGGCCATCTAGGCTCCCGCTCCCGGCACCGGCAGAGGGTAGAGAAATCGCTCGATGCCGTCGACGTGGACGCCGGGGTAAGCAACCGGGTACCGCGTCATGACGGCGTCAGCGGCGGTGCCGGCGACCGTGCCGACGCTGAAGTGGTCGCCGAGTATGAGGTTGCCGTCGGCGACCGAGAACGCGTAGCGGTCGAGCGAGCGGACGGGTGGGCCTGCCGTTCGGTTGCCCTCCGTGTCGTACGCGCCGCCGTGGCACGGGCAGCCGAAGCCGGCCGGCTTCACGGGCGTGAGCGTGACATCCTTGTAGGTCTTGGCCTGATCCTTGAAGGCCGGACCGTTCGGCTGGATCGGGCAGCCGAGGTGGACGCAGCGGCTGTAGATGATCGTGAAGCTCGGCTCCTTCTCGGCGCTCAACCCGTTGTTGCGAATGTAGGCAGTGCGCCTCGAGACGTCGCCCTGGCGCTTGCTGCCGGTGAACGACGTAATCACGAACGTCCCTTCCGGGAAGTTCGAGATCGGGCCGAGGTCGACGGGGTTCGTCTCGATCCCTTCGCCCGTGAACGAGGGGAGGACGGCAAAACCGAGCGAGGGCAGAACGACCCCGGCACCGATGACGCCGCCGAGACCGATCGTCGCGAGCGTAAGGAACCCTGCGCGGCCATAGGTCTCGAGATGCTGCTCTTCGGCCGCGAGTTGCGCCTCGGACGGTGTTCCGTCAACGAGGGCATGCGCCGGAGCGGAGTCGACCGGGGCGTGCGACCTGGCCGCGTCACGAATCCAGAGAACGCCGAAAACGATCGTGACCGCGGCGCCGAGAACGGCTGCCGGCCAGCTGATGACGAGCCCGACGAGGATGCATGCGATCCCAATCGCGAAGCCGATCGGCCATAGGCTCGAGCCGGGTGCCTGATCGTGGTTGTCGGTTCCGTCGCTCACTCGTTGCTCTCCACTTGGTGATTCAACCTTGCAGCATGCTCGCGTGTCAACGCCGTAACAATCGACTCAACGTCCCCTCACGCGTCTCATTCTGCACATCTCCACCGGAAGGTGCGTCACGAAGGCCGAACTCAGCCCAGCGCGCGTCGACCCTCGCGCGGATCTCGGAGCTCATCTCGATCTCAAGCGGCCACTCGCGACGCCCCTCCTCAGGACCCTTCGAGGTCGCGTCGAAGCCGATCTTACCACCATAGGCCTGGATCGTGACCGCATGGTCGAGCTGGTCGATCGGGCCCTCGCTGAGCAGGATGTCGCGCGCCGGGTCGACGTTCGCGCAGACGTAGAAGAAGACCTGCTCATAGTTGTGGACGTCGACATGCTCGTCGACGACGACGACCGACTTCGTCAGGCTCATCAGGCCGAGGCCCCACATCGCGTGCATCACTTTGCGCGCATGACCCGGAAAGCGCTTCTTGATCGAGACGATCACGCAGTTGTGGAAGGTGCCGGCGGTCGGGAGGTCGTAGTCGACGATCTCCGGGACGCTCATCCGGATGGCTGGCAAGAAGATGCGCTCGGTCGCCTTCGCGAGCCACTCGTCTTCTGCAGGAGGCTTCCCGACAACAATCGACGGGTAGATCGCGTCGCGTCGCATCGTGATTGCCGAGATCCGGAAAATGGGAAACTCCTCGGGCGGCGTGTAGAAGCCGGTGTGGTCGCCGAAGGGGCCTTCGATCCCGACATCCTCACGGTCGACCCAGCCCTCGAGCACGATCTCCGCGTTCGCCGGCACCTCGAGGTCGACCGTCTTGCACTTGACGAGTTGCACTGCCGAGCCCTTGAGGAAGCCGGCGACCATCAGCTCGCCGATGTGCTTCGGGAGTGGGGCGCTCGCGGAGTAGGCGGTCACGGGGTCGAGCCCGAGCACGACGGCAACGGGGATCCGGCCGTCCGGGGCCGCGCGCAGGTCGGCGCGACCGTCCTTGTGGATCTGCCAGTGCATGAACGTCGAGCGCCGGTCGATCTTCTGCATCCGATACATGCCGACGTTGCGGACGCCCGTCGCCTGATCCTTCGTGATCACCGCGGGGAGCGTGATGAAGGGTGCCGGGTCGAGTGGCCAACAGCGCTGGATCGGGAAGAGATCGAGGTTCACGTCGTCACCGGTGAGCACGACCTCCTGACAGGCAGCCTTCGAGACCTCTTTCGGCATCGAGTCGGCGATCGACTTGAGCTTCCCGAGCGAGCGCACCTTGTCGACGAGTCCCTGCGGGGGCTGTAGCTCGAGGATCTCACCGAGCTTGTCGGCGAGGTCGTCGAGCTTCTCGACCCCGAACGCCATGCACATCCGCTTCTCGGTGCCGAACTGGTTGATCAGGAGCGCGTGCTTGGCACCCTTCGGGTTCTCGAACAGGAGCGCCGGCCCACCGGACTTGACGACCCGGTCGACGATCTCGGTGATCTCGAGGTCGGGGTCGACCTCGGCCGAGATGCGGACGAGCTCACCCTCCTTCTCGAGGAGGGCGATCCATTCGCGCAGGTCGGAGGCCGGGCTTGCCATTGAAATCAGTGTAGGGAGTACAACCCTCGAGACGACGCGCTTCACGACGGCGCCGACGGTGTCCTACGGGGTCGGAGGCGCCGACCACCCCAAGGCAGCGTCGATGGCGAGCACTCAGCAACGCACGCACCCACCTGGACGGCACCGACGAGTTTCGTTGCTAAAGAAGAAAAGAAGCTGCGTGTCCGCTCGGTGACGCGCAACGCCGCGACGGCCGCTCAGCCCAGCCCGAGCACGGGGAACCCCTCGCGGCTCGCGGCGAGGGCGAGGCGGTCGTCGAGTGTGACGAACGGGAGCGTCTCCGGGTGGTCGTCACACGCGGCGCGCGCGGCGGCGAGTTGGTAGGCATCCGCTGCTCGGAGGTCGTGGACGCGGATCACGCGCCGTGCGTCGTCTCTCAACCGGTCTGTTGGGGGGATCTCCGCCCATTCCTCCGCCAGTCGGTCAAGCGTGACGAGTGCGTCGAGAGCGTCCTCCGGGGTGAGATCTCCCGAGCGCTCACGCCGCGCCACAGCGGACGTGCACTCCACGATCGTCCCCCACCAGACCCCGACGGTCGAGCCGTCCTCGACCAGGGCACGCATCTTGCCCGACGAGGGTTCTTCGACGAATGTGGGGGTGATCGCGGAGCTGTCCCAGAACCTCAACGCGTGTCCTTGCGCCGTTCCTCGAGAAGAGCCTCCAGCACGCTCTTGCGACTCTTCGGTAGCGGGCGGGCGCTGAGCCAGCCCGGTGGCAGCTTCTTCTTCGGCCGCCTGATCACGCCCTGCCGCTCCAGCCGCTCGAGCCGCGCGTCCCAGTCGACCTCGGTTGCTCCATTGAGCGGCACGATCTGCGCCACGGGAACGCCGCGGTCGGTGATCGTCACCGTTTCGCCCGCCTTGACCCGCTCGAGCAGCGCGCTCAGCTTCGCCTTTGCCTCGGAGATCGATGTCGTCATCATGTGACTATGATAGTCGAATCCTTATGACTATGGAGGTCTGTTCAAGCCATGTCTGCGTACGACGCCGCTCCGCGAGAGAGGGTCATGGGGAACCGCACGTTCCCCGCTTCAGGATCCGCGCGAAGCTTCGCAGAAAAATGACGCTGTGGAGCCTGCGGTACGCTCTTCCACCGCAGGCTGCCCTACCTTCAGGATCCGCGCGAAGCGTGGCAGAAAAATGACGCTGTGGGGCCGGCGGTAACCGCTTGCCCCGCCCGCGCCCCAGCGGGCCGGGGCACCCGAGGGTGCCCG
>JAJAZN010000172.1 GCA_026785685.1 Thermoleophilia bacterium | reverse complement strand
GTGTAAGCACGTCACAGTCGATCTCGATCAGCTCCTCGTTCGTGATCGCATCTGCGGCAGGGAACCCCTCGAGTACACCGTGCTCCGCCTTGTAGGCGATTGCCGCAGGCACGTCGAGGCCGTACGGATTGTGGACTCCCCCACGGGAGTCGGATACGGCGATGACGCGCACACCCTCGTCCGAGAGGAGGCGCGCAAGGTTCGAGCCGACGTTTCCGAAGCCCTGAATCGCGATTCGCGTGTCGTGAAGGCGCGAGCCTTGCTTCTGCAGTGCGGTTCGGATGCAGTACAGCGACCCGCGCGCGGTTGCGCCGTCCCGGCCGACCGAACCGCCAACCGAGAGTGGCTTCCCGGTAACGACTCCCAGGACGGAGTGACCCACGTTCATCGAGTACGTGTCGAAGATCCATGCCATCACTTGCGCGTCCGTGCCAACGTCGGGGGCGGGAATATCTTTCTCTGGGCCGATCTCGTTGATGATCTCGCTCGTGTAGCGACGCGTGAGCCGCTCCTTCTCGCCCATCGAGAGGAGTTTCGGATCGCAGATGACGCCGCCCTTCGCGCCGCCGAACGGGAGACCCATGAGCGCGCACTTCCAGGTCATCCACATGGCGAGGGCCTTGACCTCGTCCTGGGTGACGGCCGGGTGGTAGCGGATCCCGCCCTTGGCTGGCCCGCGTGTCATGTTGTGCACGACGCGGTACCCCTGGAACGCGAAGACCGAGCCGTCGTCCATCTGCACGGGGATCGAGACCTCGACGCCCTTCTTGCACTGGGAAAGAATTTGGATCAGGTTCGGATCGACATCGAACGTCTCACCGACGCGTCGAAGCTGCGCCTGCGCCAGGGCGAAGGGGTTTTCGTGCAGATGGGTCGGCAGGGGTGTTCCAGCGCTCATACGGTGGCACCATCGCTCACAGCGACACGACTATAGCGTCGTGCTCGCGGCGGGGGCGCGGTGTTCGCTACTCGATCGCGAACGGAATCAACTCCTCGTTCGGGAACCCGCCCCCGACGGGGATCGCTGTGATCCGCAGCGCGTAGCTACCCGGGGAAAGCCGCCTGCCGTTGATGCCCCTCCCGGTGATCCCGAACGAGTACCGACCCGGAAGAAGATCGCGAACGAGCGCCAGCTGACCGATCCGTCGATCGCCCCGGTAGAGCTCGAGCCTCGCCTCCTCGAGGGGCAGAAGTTGAGGGCGATCGAGGCTCCCGTCAACGCGACCGAGCGTGAGCGTGAGCACCGCTGGCTCGACGTCCGACGGCGCGAACGACCGACTCGAAAGACGGACGTTGCGAATCAGGTCAGGGTCGACGACAGGCACCGTGATCGTCCATGGAATCTTCAGCGTCGCCCCGCTCCCCACGGTGACTGCGAGCGTTCCCCGCAGAGCGGCGGGCGCACGAGGGAGGAGCGGCACGCGTGCAGTCACTGCGACCTGCACCGTTGCCCCGGCAGCGAGGCGTGCGCTCGTCGGAGCGACATCGACCTCGATGTCGGCGCTGTCCGCCGTGCCGGGCCGAATGGCGATCGTAACCGCCCGCCGGCTCGTATTCCTCAGCGTGATCAC
Source organism: Thermoleophilia bacterium (assembly GCA_026785685.1). GTDB lineage: Bacteria > Actinomycetota > Thermoleophilia > Gaiellales > Gaiellaceae > Gaiella. The sequence continues at coordinate 1,799 of JAJAZN010000172.1, read as the reverse complement.
GCGTCCGACCTGTGTGTCCTCCGCGAAGACCGCACCGAGCGGTACGAGTGGCGGTTCCGCAACGACCTCGATCACTGCTGCGGCCGAGGGATCGACCGTTCCGACCACGCTGCCGGGCACGCGTCTCGCACTTGCAACGAGCGCCTCCTTGAGTCCCGCTGCGTCGAGGTCGGGTCGAGCTTGGGCGAGCAGGGCAGCTGCACCGGCGGTCAACGCTGCAGCTGCACTCGAGCCGCTCAGCGTGCCGTAGCGCGCAGCGCCGTCTTCGTCGCGGCCGGGATCGGCAGTTGCAAGCCCGATTCCCGCCGCGTTCACCTCGGGCTTCTGCGCCCCGTTGAACGCAAGGCCCTCGGAGGAGAAGGGGGCAGGCCCGCCGCGGTCGGGGTTGTCATCGAATGATGCAGCTCCAACGGAGAAGCCGACCGGAACGCCCTGGCGGAGTGCAGCCCGCACGGCCTCGGCATTCTCGACTGAGAGCCCGAGAATCGGAACTTCCACGGGCCCGTCGGTGCCGAGCGATCCGGCGGGAAGCGCTCCATCGACGAGCACCGCGATTGCCCCTGCTGCAACGACCTCACGCACCGCCTCCGGTGATGACGTCCCGCGAGGCAGCAGGACGGCGGCACCACCAACGCGGCTGTAGCCGTCGCCGGTGAAGAGCCGACTGAAGCTTCCGGGAGCACCGACGACCGCCTGGGCGGCGCGTGGCAGAGCGACGACTGGAGCCGAGATCGAGAGTCCTGGCGCTACGACGCCTCCGAGTGGCTGATTCCCGGAGACGAGCGTCCGCAACCCCGCCAGCAGCAGAACGTGACCGGTTGGACTCCTTCGCCTGGTATCGAGCGCACCGGCCGTGAGCACGCTCGGTGCCCCACCCGGGCCTCCGATGCTGCCGTAGGCTGGTCCTGCGGGGCCGTCGTTCCCTGCCGGGGCGACGACCAGCGTGTCGAGCGCTGTCGCGCCGGCAGTAGCCTCGGCGAGGGGGCCGTCGGCAAACGCGGCGAACGGCTCTGAGACACCGACGAGCGCCACGCGCGCTGCGTCATGTGCATCCCCGTCCTCGTTCGGGTCGACGGCGAGCTCGAGTCCGGCAAGAACCTGGTCGGTGCGCCCGTAGACGGCGACTCCGCCGGAGGCATCGGGCTGCCAGCCCGCGACACGGATCGGCAGCAGATACGCATCGGGCGCGGTGCCTTCGAGCCCGGCCGGGCCGTCCGAGCCAACGACGAGCCCCGCCATCTCTGTTCCATGACGTTCCGGACGTCCCGGTGCGGTGGGGTTCTGCCGGGCGCTCGCATCGCCGCCCGGGTCGAGCACGTCGAGGCCAGGTAGGAGCGCCCGCCGGATGTAGGGGTGCACGCGATCGACGCCGGTGTCGAGAAGCGCAACGGTGACACCCGCGCCGGAGAACCCCGGGAGCCGGACATCCGCCCGTCGCTCACCGCCGCTCGAGAGCAGCTGCTGGACGACCTTCGGATCGGCGGCGGCCGGGATGGCCGCCCTGACCGCGTACACGCCTCGGACATCGGGGTTCTTGACAACGATCGCGAGAGCACGAGCCTCGAACGGGGCGGCGAAGCCGTTGAACGTGCGGTAGTAGGAGTGCTCCCGTTCGATCGGCACGCCTTTGAGCGCAAGCTGGCCGATCACGTCCTCCTGCGCCTTCCTGGCGCTCCGGGTCCACGCTCGCTCCTGCTCCTCGGTCGCGACCCCACCCGCGGCCGCGACGCGCGTCGCGAGCGACGGCTTGTCGAGGACGACGATCCAGCGATTGCCGAGCTGTGGCGACGGCCTTGACC
>JAJAZN010000171.1 GCA_026785685.1 Thermoleophilia bacterium | reverse complement strand
TTCTACCTGATGAGCCGTGGACTCTCGGAGTCCGAGGCGAGCGCGATGATCGTCTCCGGGTTCGTCGAGCCGATCACGAAGGAGCTTCCTCTCGAGTACGCCGTTGAGATGAACCGCCTGATCCAGCTGCAGATGGAAGGCTCCGTTGGCTAGCCCGGTGAACCGCTCCGGGAATGTTGCAGGCTCCGACCCTTGAGAGGATGAAGTCATGTCAGAGACATCGAAGAGGTCTTCAAGAGCTCACGCGTGGATTACGTGCGTATACCAATTCGGGGAGGGGCTTTCTCACTCGTCCTTGTCTCGTAATGAAGCGGTCTGCGGTTCGAGTCCGCGCATCGGCTCCAGAAAAAATGGAGGTCGCCCCTGAGCCCGGCCACATTTGCCTCGCCACCCGTCAAGCCCGGGATGGCTCAGGAAAAGGAAAAGCGGGCTAAAGGCCAGAGGCCCTCACCCGCACTCGTAGTGTAGCTGGCGGTCGCTGAAGATCAAGCCGAGCCGGCGATGCGGCTTCGATGCTGGTACGTCTTCACGTTGATGCCTTTACGATCGACCCCGGGGATGAACGACGGTACGCCGTATGCTGCCGATCAGCAGCTGAGCCGCGAGCCGCTCGTAGGCGGCCCACGGGCTGCCGAAGCGGCTGATCAGGATCTGCCGTCTGCCGGTCAGCGACGAAGCACGAGAATCTGACGCCCGGTGCGCCGCGCACGATGTCGATCACTTCCTTGTAGAACGGCACCGATTCTCGCGTCGCGTCGACCCAGTGGATCTCGTCGCACTGATGCCGCCGATCCCTCAGCTTCTGCACCGGCCGAAGAAGATCGGCCGGTTCGACGACCTTGAGACAGCCGACGGCGAAGATTCGATCGCTCGCGATCGCTCCGGTCTCGTCGAGAAACGCAACCGCAGTCGGATGATCAGCAGGGAGCACCTGGGGCACGGTCACTATCGTAGGCCACGCTCCCCACCGATCGAGCCGCGCATACCGCGCGGCTGCACCAGCGGGTTCATGGCGGGTTCACACGGTTGTCCGAGCTCCCCAGTCGCTGATTTACAGGGATTGTGCACCGAAGATCTGAGCACTCGTAAATGAAGGGGCGCGTCCGAAACAATGTGGATCGCGGTCACCCCCTCTACGGGCCTTACCGTTCGAGGCCCGGCTGTTCGTGTCCTCGCTCGCGGGTCTGCTCGAGTGTTCTGCGCAGGATTGGTAGCTGCATGCTGTCCTTCTCGCGGTTGGCAGCTTCCTTGGAGCGGATCACGTCTGCGAGCGCGGCGACGGTCACGGTCACCCCGGCGATCCGCTCGCGGCTCGCTCCGCGGCGGAGATCGTCGTATCCCTGTGTGCCGGCGGGGAGGAACATCAGGTCGAGGTCGCCGGCGCGCGTGGTCAGCGTCCAGCTTTCGGCGCTCGAGAGCATCTCGGCTTCGATCGGGAACGGCACCCCTTCAGGGGCGCTCGCGCTTCGCAGCTTTGCGTCGAGGTCGCGCAAGGCGAGCGCGAGCCGTTCGAGGTTCTCGTGCGAACGCGCGGGCGTGACGTCGAGGTCGGTCGTCAGGATCGGCGCACCTGCCGCAACCGCGGCGATCGCGCCGATCACGACATAGCGGACGTGGTGCGCCTCGAGCGCGCGCAGGATCTGGCCGGGCTCGAAGTCGGAGACATTGCCGATGCTCACGCTAAGTACACGTGCTTGATCGCTCGGACGGCCCGCTCGACCCGCTCTTCTGGCGTCAGGGGGAGCAGCTGCGCGATCAGCGTCGCGTCATGCTCCTCGAGGTCGGCGTTGAAGAGACGGAAGCTGAGATCGAGGCCACAAGAACGGATCAAACGACGGAGCGTCTCCAGGCTCGGCAACACCTCGGCTCGCTCGTAACGGCTCACCTGCGACCGCGCCGTACCCGCCCGCTGCGCTAACTCAGCCTGAGTCAGTCCAGCCCGCAGCCGTGCCTCACGCAGCAGGTCGCCACTCACCATGCCAACAACCTACACCAGATATGTCTCTTTACGATGCTGTCGAAGCTAATCAGATACACGGCGTGGCGGATCGTTCGATCACGAGTTGCGCGCCCGCTCGATCGGACGCCGAGGCACGAGCGCCGTGCGGGTACACCACGGGTACAGAACAGCGCCAACAACCCCAACTCACCCCAAATAGCGCTAGCTATCGTGCGGGTCGTTTTCCCTGGACATTGCCCATTTTCGTCTTGAGTAGGCCGATTGAGCGACTGCCCGGAAATGGACTTGAGGTCCCGAGTTCGAATCTCGGCGCCCCGATCTACGAGAGCCCTGCTCAGGCGGGGCTTTCGACGTTGTGGAGCAGTCAGCAGCCGGCTCGAGGTGACTGACGTCATCCCTCGCCAGGGATCTCAGTTCTAGTCGGTCTGCATGAGGTGCTGGCGTTGAAGCTCACGGATTCGCCGGTACAGCTCCGCCCGACGGCGGGAGACCGTCTCCTCGTTCCTCCGATAGCGCTCGAGCAGCGCAGCAGCGTCCGGCTTGATCGTGTCAAGGCTGGCAAGCATGTCGATGCTCTCGTGCAGACGTCGACGACGCACGCAGAGCATCTGGTGCTCTGCTTCGATCTCCTCGAGCTGCCACGACAGAACCAGATCGACGGGCGTGCTCGCCGGCCGAACCGTATCCGTCAGGTCATCAACGAGCGATCGTCTCTCGTCCCCCATTGACGTAAATGTACGACATGGAGGTGGTCTGCCGCTGCAACTGAGCGATGGACGCCGACCGAACGACGCGACGCGCCATCGAACACGGACGCGCCTTACCTACACTGAGGCCATGCGGCGCTATCACCTGACCACCTTCGGCTGTCAGATGAACAGCCACGACTCCGAGCGCATCAAGGGGATGCTCGAGTCGCTCGGACTCGGCGAGGCGACCTCCAAGGAAGACGCCGACATCGTCGTCTTCAACACGTGCACGATCCGCGAGAAGCCCGATACGAAGCTGTCTGCGTACCTCGGTGATGCCGGTGCCCGCAAGCGAGAGAATCCAGACCTCGTGATCGCAGTTGGCGGCTGCTTCGCAGAGGCCCAGCAGGAGCGGATCTTCGACCTCTACCCACAGGTTGACGTTGCCTTCGGACCGGGCTCTATCCCGCACCTCGGCGACTGGGTCGGCGTGGGAGGCGAGGGGGTCGAACGCGGCCGCTTCGGCACGCACGAGCACTTCGCCGGGCACCTGCCGCAGCACCGTGAACGCCCGGCCCACGCGTGGGTGCAGGTCTCGATGGGCTGCAACTCGACGTGCTCCTACTGCATCGTGCCCGCGGTACGTGGACGCGAGCAGAGCCGGAGGCCGGGCGACATCATCGCCGAGGTGACACGCCTCGCCCACGACAGCGTTCGCGAGATCACCCTCCTCGGGCAAAACGTCAACTCCTGGGGACGAGACCTCGCGCCCGACATCCGCACCGAGTTCGGCGAACTGCTTCGCGCCTGCGACGCCGTCGACGGAATCGAGCGCATTCGCTTCACGAGCCCGCACCCGAAGGACTTCCGCGAGCCCGTGATCGCCGCCATGGCCGAGTGTGACGCGGTCTGCGAACACATTCATCTGCCGCTGCAGTCGGGTTCGACGCGGATTCTCAAGGCGATGCGCCGGACGTACTCGCGTGCGCGCTACCTGACGCTCGCCGGTCGGCTGCGCGAGGCGATTCCCGACCTCGCGCTCGGCACGGACATCATCGTGGGCTTCCCCGGCGAGACCGAGGCCGACTTCGAGGAGACGCTCGAGGTCGTCGAGGAAGTGCGCTATGACAGCGCCTTTACGTTCATCTACTCGCCGAGGCGCGGTACTGACGCCGCCGTGATGGCCGATCAGGTGCCCGAACCCGTGAAGCACGAGCGGCTCGAGCGGCTCGTCGAGGTCGTACAGCGGATCGCGGCCAAGCGGAACGCAGAGCGCATCGGGCGGGTCGAGCAGGTCCTCGTCGAAGGGCCGAGCCGCACCGACGAGGCGTTCCTGCGCGGCCGGACGCGGCGCAACACGACCGTGGTGTTCACGGGCACCGGAGAAGCGGGTGACCTCGTGGACGTCACGATCGAAGGCTCGACCTCGACGACGCTGCGGGGTCGCATCGCGTCGGGCGTTCTCGCTTGAGCGAGAGCACCATGGTTGCCGTCATCGCCGTGTTCGGCCCGACCGCCTCCGGGAAGACGGCCGTCGCCGAGGTGATCGCAGACCGGCTCGGCACCCACGTCGTCTCGTGTGACGCACTCCAGGTGTACCGAGGGCTGCCGATCCTCACGAACCAGCCTGCGCGCCCTACGGCTCTCGTGGCGATTCGGGAGCTCTCCGAGGAGATGTCGGTCGGTGCCTACGCGGCGGTCGCACATGCGGCGATCGATGAGCGGGTTGCCGGAACGGGTACGGCTGTGGTGAGTGGCGGAACAGGTCTTTACCTCCGGGCCGCACTGGCCGACCTCGCCGTGCCGCCACCGCCTGCCGCGGGAGTGCGCGAGCGAATCGCCGGCGAGGTCGAAAGCGATCCCGCGGCGGCGCACGAGCGTCTCGTCTCCCTCGATCCTCGCGCGGCGGCGGCCGTCCACGTCAACGACGCTCGAAGACTCGTCCGGGCACTCGAGCTCGCAGAGGCTGGACTGTCGCTTGTTCCCGACGACGACCGCCTCTGGGGAAGCGGGACGCGCCACCCGACCCTGATCGTCGGAATCGACGTCCCGGCGGACGAGCTCGAGCGACGGATCGTCGCCCGCACCGACGACATGTTCGCGCAGGGCGTCGTCGAGGAAGTGCGAGCGGCGCTCGAAGCGGGCGTCTCACCGACGGCAGCCAAGGCGCTCGGACTCGCCGAGATCGCGACGCTTCCGGAGGCGGAGGCGCACGAACGGATCATCATCCGCACGCGCCGCTACGCCGCGTATCAGCGGAAGTGGATGCGGCGGATCCCGGGCCTCGTTAGCGTTGACGGCACCCGGAGCCCGGAGGAGGTGGCAGATGCAGTTCTCGAAGTGGCACGCGCTCGGCAATAGCTACCTCGTCGTGGAGCAACCCGATGCCGGACGTCTCACGCCGGCCCGAGTCGTGCGGCTCTGCTCGATCGAGACGGGGATCGGCTCCGACGGCGTCCTCGAGGTGACGGGGCGCGACGGCACGCACGCGGCTGTGACAATCTGGAACCCGGACGGATCGACGGCCGAGATGTCCGGGAACGGCGTCCGCATCGCCGCCCGCTGGCTCGCGGCGGAGACCGGGGCGGAGGAGGTGACGATCGAGACTGCAGACCGTCGGATCGCAGCGCGCATGATCGACGCGCTCATGACTGACACCGACGTTGGTGCATTCGCGGTCGGAGAGACCGAGGCCGTCGATGGAATCGAACTGACAACCGCATCGGTCGGGAACCCTCACGCGGTGCTCCGGCTCGAGGATCCGACCCGGGACGATCTCCTCCGCCTCGGACCGCTCGTCGAGACCCACGCGCGCTTCGAAGCGCGCACGAACGTCCAGCTCGTGCGCGTGGATGGACGACACGATCTCACCGTCCTCGTCTGGGAGCGTGGAGCGGGGGAGACGAGCGCGTCCGGCTCGTCCTCGGTTGCTGCGGCCGCTGTCGCTGTCGAGCGCGGGTGGGGCGAAAGCCCGGTCACCGTGCATCTCCCGGGCGGCGACCTGCAGGTGCGGATCGCGGATGGGCGCGCGGCGCGGACCGGGCCGGCCGAGCGGATTGCGTGGGGCTCGACGGATCTCTAGACAGCGATCTCGAACTCGCGCAGGACGTCGTTGAGCGACGTCTTCAGATCCGTGGATGCGTTCCGCTCACCGACGATCAGCGCACACTGCAGCCCGTACGTGCCGGCGGCGAACTTCTTCTGACGCACACCCGGGAGCACGACCTTCCGAGGAGGCACCTCGCCGCGATATTCGACCGGCTCAGGTCCTGTGACATCGATGATCGGGATCGACGCCGAGAGAACGACGTTCGGCGCGATCACGGCACCGGCGCCGATGCGCACGCCTTCAACGATCACTGCGCGGGAGCCGATGAACGCGCCGTCCTCGATGATCACCGGAGCTGCCTGAGGTGGTTCGAGAACCCCACCGATCCCGACGCCACCTGCGAGATGGACGTCTGCGCCGATCTGAGCGCACGAACCGACGGTGGCCCATGTATCGACCATCGTGCGAGGCCCGACCCAGGCACCGATGTTCACGTACCCAGGCATCAACACGCAGCCCTCGGAGAGGAACGATCCGTAGCGCGCCACACCGGGCGGCACGACACGGACACCGCGGTCGGCGTAGTCCGACTTGACCGGAATCTTGTCGAGAAAGTGTAATCCGCCGACGTCCATGGGTTCGACCTTGCGGATCCGGAAATAGAGCAGGATCGCCATCTTGCCCCATTCGTGCACGACCCCGCCGGCGGCGGTGGGCTCGGCGACGCGGATCGCGCCAGCGTCGAGCAGGGCGATCGCCTGCTCGATCACGGCAGCGTCGAGCTCGCCGGAGGCCCACATCGCCTGAATCTGCTGCTGAAGCTCCATCGGCGTTGATTGTCGCGAATCCGAGGCACCCGCGGGAGGAGAAGGCGTCAGAGCACGCCTTCCAGGATCTCGATCGCGCTGCGGCACTCGTCGAGCGTCGGCACGAGCGCGAAGCGGATGTAGCCCTCCCCGGAGTCGCCGAGGAACGCACCCGGAGCAACAATCACGCCGTTCTCGAGGAGACGCGTCGCCATCGCCTCGGAGCTGACGCCAGACGGCGTCGCGACCCAGAGGTACATCGTCGCCGGTCCGCCGGCATCGCGCAGGCCCACGCGCCGAAACAGCTCGAGGAAGAGCCGTCGCTTCTCCGCGTACGACGCGCGGGCGCGCTCGACGTGCTCCTCGTCTCCCCAGGCGACGACCGAGGCGCGCTGCACGAACTCCTGCGGTGCCGTGCCGACGTTCGGGCGGAACTGCTTCAGCGCCGCGATGATCGTGGGATCCCCTGCCACGAAGCCCGATCGGTAGCCCGTCATCGATGAGCGCTTGGAGAGGGTGTTGAAGACGGCAAGATTCGTCCAGTCATCGAGCTGAAGCGCAGAGACGGGCGGCTCGTCGAACCAGAGCTCGGTGTACGCCTCGTCGGAGGCGAGGACGAAGTCGTGCTCGCGCGCGAGGGCTGCGAGACGCTCGAAGAAGGTGGGCGGGGCAGTGACTCCGGTCGGATTGTTGGGGTAGTTGACCCAGAAGAGCGCGGTGCGGTGCCATGTCTCCGCAGGAACCGCATCGAGATCGGGAAGGAAGCCGTTCGATTCGAGCAGCGGCAGCTCCTCGACGCGGGCACCCGCGAACTGGGCGCCGCGGACGCCGACCGGGTAGCCGGGCTCGGTCAGCACGACGGTGTCACGACCGCCCGCGATGTCGAGCACGACCTGCGCGAACGAGAAGATCGCCTCCTTCGACCCCAGGGTCGGGATCACGTGCGTATCGGGATCGAGCGTCGCACCGAATCGGCGCTCCGCCCAGCCGGCCACGGCCTCACGGAGCTCCGGAAGGCCGACGGCGGCCGGATAGCCCATCCGCTCGCGCACGCCGTTCCGCAGCGCCTCGATGATACGGGGATCGGTGGGCTCGCGCGGATCGCCCATCCCGAAGTCGATCACCTCGAGGCCTTCTGCCCGCCTCGCCGCGGCCGCCTGATTCAGACGCACGAACGGATAGGTCGCCTGGCCGCTCAGGACGGGGGAGATGGGCATGCGTTATCCCGCGAGAAAGCGGGCGAGTGTCTCGTAGGTGGCCACGAGCGCGTCGATCTCGACGAGCTCATCGCGGCGGTGGGCGTAGCGGGTCGCACCCGGGCCGAAGTTGATCGCGTCGATCCCGCGCGTCGTGAAGTCGGCAACGTTCGTCCACGCCTGCTTCGGCTCAAAGGTGAGATCGCCGGCGTCGCGGAGTGCTCGCACGAGCGGCGTGTCCGTAACGACGGTCGCGGGAGGCGAGTCGGAGGTGATCTCGAGCTCTGCTCCGTCGGGCGTGAGCGAACGCACATACTCCGCTGCGCTCTCCGGCGTCCGATCGGGTGCATAGCGGAAGTTCAGCGTCGCAACAGCACTGTCCGGGATCACGTTCGACGCGATCCCGCCCTCGATCTGCGTGATCGACGCGACCTCGTAGAACGGGAGACCACCGACGGTCGCCTCCCGTCGCTCGAGCGCGGCGATGGGCGCGAGGCCTGCGACGGCCTTCTCGATCGCATTTTCCGCCGTCCACGGTCGCGCCGAGTGGCCGCTGACGCCAGAGAATGTGATCCGGGCATTCATGTTTCCGAGACAACCGGCCTGGAGCGTCAGGTTCGTCGGTTCGAGCAGGATCGCGAGGTCGGCCTCCGAGACGACTCGAGAATGCTCGAAGAGGTGGGGGAGCGGGCTGTACTGCGCGGGCAGCTCCTCCTTCCCGAAGAGCAGAAGCGCCACGTCGATCGGGCCGGGATCGGCAAGCGCGAGATCGCGGACGATCTCGAGGGCGACTGCGACCCCGCCCTTCATGTCCGTTGCCCCACAACCATGCACTGCTCCGTCCGCAATGCGACCGGGCACGTTGTCCTGAGCCGGCACCGTGTCGTAGAGACCGACGAGGAGAACGAGCGGAACGCCTGCCCGGCGCGGTCGCGCGAAGACGAAGGCGTCCTCCGCCGCGTATTCCGCCTCGAACGCGTTCGGCACGAGCGAGAGCAGGCGCGTGCGCACCGCTTCCTCGTGGAGGCTCTCCGACGGGATATCGACGAGCTCGAGCGTTCGCTCGGCGAGTCGCTGCGCCAGCTCTGTCATAGCGCGAGCGTACCGGCATACTCTCTCCATCACGCGCCGATCCGACACCCCAGAAGGTCTCGAGCCCGAGAAGGGGCTCCTGCTTGCCGTGCTCCCGCGTGGAGCGGACGCCGAGGACGAGCTCGGCGAGCTCCGCGAGCTGACCCGGACTGCGCTCGTCGTTCCGGTCGCGGAGCTCGTCCAGCAACGAGGCCGGCCCGATCAGAAGACGTACGTCGGCAAGGGCAAGCTCGAGGAGCTGAAGACGCTCTACGCCGAGAGCGAGGCCGATGTGCTCATCGTCGATGACGAGCTCGACCCCACGCAGCAGCGAGCGCTCGAGGACGCCCTCTCGACGCGCGTCGTCGACCGCACCCAGCTGATCCTCGCAATCTTCGCCCAGCATGCGATCAGCGCGGAGGGAAAGCTCCAGGTCGAGCTCGCTCAGCTCGAGTACAACCTGCCGCGGATGCGCGGGATGTGGAAGCACCTCGAACGTCTCGGTGGCGGCGTCGGTACCCGCGGCCCCGGCGAGTCCCAGCTCGAGAGCGACCGCCGAATGGCCCGTCACCGCGTCACCGTGCTCCGCGGCCGGCTCAAGGCTCTCCAGGCCCAGCGCGGGGTCCGGCGCAAGGAACGCAAGCGGGCGGAGGTGCCGACCGTCGCCCTCGCCGGGTACACGAACGTGGGCAAGTCAACCCTGCTCAACGCGCTGACAGGTGCCGACGTTTCCGTCGAGAACCGCCTCTTCGAGACGCTCGATCCGACAACGCGCGGCTTCGACCACGACGGCAAGCGATATCTCGTCACCGACACCGTCGGCTTCATCCGCCGCCTGCCGACCCAGCTCGTCCAGGGATTCGCGTCGACCCTGGAGGAGACACTCGTGGCCGACCTCATTCTCCACGTCGTCGACGCGTCGCTGCCGGAGGACAGGATGCGCGAGCAGATCGCGGCGGTCGATGCGGTGCTCACCGAGATCGGTGGCGAGGAACTGCCGATCACGCTGGTCATGAACAAGATCGACCGGCTCGACCCATTGGGCGAGCGCCGCATCGCGAACCGGTTCCCCGAGGCGATTCGGGTCTCAGCGGTCACGGGCGAGGGGCTGGACGAGCTCCGCGATCGAGTCGCAACGCTCTTCGCCGATCGCTACGAGGACGTCCGCCTGCTCGTCCCCTACGACGAGGGAACTGCTCTTTCCGCCCTCTATGCGCTCGGCGCGCCGATCGACGAGCGGCGCGACACCGACGAGGGCGTGCTGATCCGCGCGAAGCTCTCGCATCGGGACAGCCGACGCTTCGCTCGCTATCTCATTGCCGGTGAGGATCTGGGATCTGCCGCGATCACATGAGTGAGCTTCGCGTCACGAAGCTGCGCGACGACGCAGTGCTGCCCTCTCGCGCACACGCGAGCGATGCGGGCCTCGACCTCAGCGCGTGTGAGGAGATGACGATCGGACCGGGGGAGCGCGCACTCGTCTCGACCGGTCTCGCCGTCGAGATTCCCGCTGATCACGCCGGCATCGTCGCGCCCCGCTCGGGGCTCGCGCTCCGCCACGGGATCTCCATCGTCAACACGCCGGGCGTGATCGATGCGGGGTACCGCGGCGAGGTTCAGGTGCTCCTCCTCAATACCGATCGCCGCGACACCTTCACGGTGGAGCGAGGGATGCGGATCGCACAGCTTCTCGTCATGCCGGTGACGCCTGTGAGGGTCGTCGAGGTCACCGAGCTCAGCGAGAGCGCACGTGGAGCCGACGGTTTCGGATCCTCGGGAGTGCGATGAGGCCCGAGCCTCGGATTCGCGTCTCTGCGATCCTTCGCTGGAACGGTCGGATCCTGCTCTGCCGACACGAGAAGCGGGGCCGGGAGAACTGGTTGTTGCCGGGTGGAGGGGTGCGCAGCGGAGAGACGCTGACGGATGCTCTCGAGCGCGAGCTTGGCGAGGAAACCGGTCTGATCGAAGGCGGCGACGAGATTCCGGTCGAAGGCCCGGTCGTGATCGTCGAATCGATCTCCCCCGACCAGAGCCTGTGGTCGAAGCACGTCGTGCACGTGGTGTTTGCAGGGGAGCTCACCGGGTCGCTCGCCGATGTCGTCTCCCGCGACGATGCCGTGAGGGGGCACCGCCTCTTCGCCCTCGACGAGCTCGACGGGTTGTCGTTGCATCCGCCGATCGGGCGGTTCCTGCGCCGCTTCCAACCCGGAGATCCGTGCGTCTACCTTGGCTCGCTGTGGGCACCGTAGAGCGCTCGCTCGCCTGGGACGGGTGTTTTAATGTCCGCGATCTGGGCGGGCTGGAAACGGCCTCAGGGCGCCGCACACGCCACGGGGCAGTCGTACGGGCCGACAACGTGCGGCGGCTCAGCGAAGCCGGATGGCGGGACGCGCTCGATCACGGGATCCGGCGCGTTGTCGACCTTCGCTTCGCAGGAGAGTCCCCGGGCGAGAACGACGTGCATGCAGACGTCGATGTCATCTCGATCTCCCTCTTCGGTCGCCACGATCCCGAGGCTGCGAAGGCGTTCGACGAGCGGCTGCTCACGACCGATGACATCGGTGCGGTCTTCGCCGCCGGGTACATCAGGACACTCGAGCACGCGCCCCGGAGGGTCGCGGAGGCGGTCGCGGCCGTCGCCGACGCCGACGAGGAACACGGCGTCCTCATCCATTGCTTCGCGGGCAAGGATCGAACCGGGATCGTCACGGCGCTCCTCCTCGACGCCGTCGACGTCCTCGATCACGAGATTGCCGCCGACTACGCCGCGAGTCACGCCAACCTGGGCGGGCTCTTCGATCCCTGGGTGGCGCAGGCTCGAGACGACGACGAGCGCGAGACCCGACTCCGATCGGCGCTTTCGCCCGCGGGCACGATGGAGGCCGTGCTCGCCTGGCTCCATAACGCAGGGGGCGCGAGGTCGTACCTCACCGATGGCGGCGTAACGGAGGAGCAGCTCGAGCGGCTCGCGCGGCGACTCGTCGCGGGCTAGTGGTCGCTGAACCTTACCGTCCGCCGCGAGAGCGGGCGCGCCCGGCAGAAACCGCATGAGCGAGACGCTCGAGCTCGTCCGGCAATGGCTCGAGCTCGTCCGAGCCGCCCGCGTGGGCAAGGGCCTGTCCGAGCAGCCAGTCCGCTAGGACCGGGTTGCGGGGGAGCAGGGGGCCGTGCAGATAGGTGCCGATGGCCGTGCCAACTCGACACCCTTCGTACCCCGACGTCCCGTCGTTGCCATGGCCTGCGACAACTCGTCCGAGTGGCGCAGCGCCTGCATCGAGGAGCGTCCGGCCCGCGTGGTTCTCGAAGCCGGCCACCGTCGTCACGAGACCGTCGAGATCGACCTCGAGGAGCACGTCGCCGATCAGACGCTTGTCGCCCGCGATCGTCTCGTGCGGGAAGAGGCCGGCTCCCGGCATCGTCGACCCGTCTCGCCCGCGGTAGCCACGCCCGAGCAGCTGGTAGCCACCGCACACGGCGAGGAGCGCGGTTCCTCCGTCAACGGCCTTGCAGATCGCCTCACCACGCGCTGCGAGGTCCGGTGCAATCAGCGTCTGCTCGCGATCCTGCCCGCCGCCGATGTAGATCAGATCGAACGCCGACGGCTCGAGGCGCTCACCGGGAGCAAGGCTCGTGATCTCCAGCTCATGTCCGCGCAAGGTTGCCCGACGCTCGAAGACGGCGATGTTGCCGCGGTCGGCGTAGATGTTCAGGTAGTCGGGATAGAGATGGGCGACACGGATCTTCACGCTGTCTCCTCCCAGAACGGCCGCACGAGGCCGCGGGAGACGGCGATCGCGCGTAGGTCGAGCATCGCGGTGTAGGTCGGCAGAACGCCGAGCTCGCCGCCCACCGGGGTGAGGTCGAGACCGCGGTCGAGTGCCTCGCGGAGACCGGGGATCACCTCGAGCTGCGAGGGGGAGAATCCGGCGTAGGTGAACCGCAGTGCGAGCTCGGCTGCCCGCTCTCCACTCACGATGATTCTCCGCGCCTCGCGGAGCAGCGGCTCGAAGTCGACGTCCCAGATCCAGGAGACGTCCCGACCGTCAGCGATCCGGTCGTTGAGCGCGATAAGCAGCGTCTCGGGCACGCCGCCCTCCTCGAGCGTGCGGACCGCCTCGTTTGCTCCTGCCGGGTTCTTGATCAGCAGCATCAGGATCTGTTGGTCGCCCGCCTTGATTCGCTCGAAGCGACCGAATGCGGCAGTGAAGCTCCCGAGGCCGGCGACGATCTCGTCGAGCGAGGCATCGAGCGCGAGCGCCGTTGCGGTGGCTGCGAGCGCGTTGTAGACGTTGTAGAGGCCCGGGAGCGGGAGCCGCACGCGTGCCGTGCCGGCGGGGGTGACGAGGTCGAAGGCCGAGGCGTCGAGCGCCTCGAGATCGATCGATCGTGCTGCCACGTCGAGCGGCGGTCTGGAATGGCCGCACGCGGGACACCGGTAGTCCCCGAGATGGCCGACGTATGCGGCGGCATAGCTGTACGGGCCGCCACACCTGACGCAGTACTTCGAATCGGCGGCATGTTGCAACCCCGATCGGGCGAGCCGCGGATCGTCGAGCCCGTAGCGCAGCGCGCGCGCGCGACCCTCCGCCAGGTCTGCAACAAGGGGATCGTCGGCGTTGACGACGAGCGTGGACGTGGGGGAGAGACCGCTCACGGCTTCCCGCCAGCGCTCGGCGATGTGCTCCAGCTCGCCATAGCGATCCAGTTGGTCGCGGAAGAGGTTCCCGAGCGCGACGACGCGCGGCTGGACGCGACGCATGACCTCGGGAAGGGCGAACTCGTCGACCTCCAACAGGCCGAGGTCGGCCGACGGCGTCGAGAGGAGGGTGGAGGCAATTCCGGAGGCCAGGTTCGCGCCAGAGTTGTTCCAGGCGAGCCGGTAGCGCGGACCGAGAATCCTGGCGATCATCGCGCTCGTCGTCGTCTTTCCGTTCGTCGCCGAAACGAGCGCGACGCCCGAGGGAAGCCGCGCCGCAAGCGCGTCGACTGCGGCCGGATCGACCTTCCAGAGCAGCTTCCCGGGCAGCGTCGTGCCTCCGCCACATCCGGCGGCGCGTGAGACACGGCCGACGAGCCTGGCGGCCGACGTTTCAACCGTGAGGCGCACTCCCATCGCCTCCGAGCCTACCCGGAGGCCGAGAACGACACGCGTTCTGGCTCACTTGCAAATATCGCAGAATGATCTACAGTGATTGCATATGTCCAGGCCCCGTCGCCGACACCCGGCCCTCGCCGGGATCGACGAGGCGGCTCTCGCGGAGTTTCGCGCAGGCATCAGACGACGCTACAGCGATGAGCAGATCCTCGAGCAGTTGCGTGCGAGCGCCGGGCGACTCGGCCGCTCGCCGACGATGCGGGAGTTCGCTGCCGACCCTGAGGCGGGGATCCATCCCCAG
The DNA here is from genome assembly GCA_026785685.1 of Thermoleophilia bacterium. Taxonomy (GTDB): domain Bacteria; phylum Actinomycetota; class Thermoleophilia; order Gaiellales; family Gaiellaceae; genus Gaiella. The sequence goes on along the minus strand of JAJAZN010000171.1, from coordinate 5,701 downwards.
ACGGTGATCGAGCACTTCGGCACGTGGAACGCCGCGAAACGAGCTGCGGGCCTGACGCCGCGGCGCTTCATCAGTCGCGAGGAGTTGCTCGCGCAGCTTCGAGAGCTCGGTCAGGAGCTCGGGCGTACACCCACCGCACGCGACCTCGATGCGAACCGCAAGCGGATGGCATCGAAATCGCTGATCTGGCACACGTTTGGCTCACTGACCGAGGCCCTGCGGGAGGCGGGGTTCGACGTTCCCGTCGGTGACGAGAAGCTCGAGCGCGCGGTCGAGAACGGCGCCGTGCTCGCGCGGGAACTCGGCCGCCTCCCGAAGATGGCCGACTGGAAGGAGGCGCGAAAGCGCCGGCCGGATCTGCAGTCGGAGTGGCAGGTCTACCGGCTCGTCGACATCGACGCGGGACCGTGGGCAGCGTTCCAGTTCCTCGTCCGCGAGCGGCTGCGCGCCGAGGGTGTCGCCGTCAGCACTGACGGCTCGCTGACGCCACCGTAGGAACGATACGACGGATCGGGTCGGAAGCGGCTCTCGGCGACGATCGAGCCGCCGGCAATGTGCAACAACCGGCCCTCCGCGACCTCGTGCTTTCGCAGGTGGAGATTTCTGCGTTGCCCACGCAAATACCTCAAGTGGGGGAGGCATGCCGCCGATACGGGTGGAATGGAAGGCAACGCCGCGGAGCCGCTGTTCGATCCCGTGCCCGGAGACGGGCTGCTCGACGCGACGGAAACTGCCACCCAGGATCCCTTGAAGCTCTACATTCGACAGATCGGCAACGGCCGGCTCCTCACGCACGCCGAGGAACGAGAGCTTGCCCGCCGCAAAGATCTCGGTGACGAGGAGGCGAAGAGCCGCCTGATCGAGTGCAACCTGCGCCTCGTGATGTCGATTACGCGGCACTACACCCGTGCCGGCGTGCCGCTTCTCGATCTGATCCAGGAGGGGAACCTCGGTCTGATCCGCGCCGTGGAAAAGTTCGACTACACGCTGGGCTACAAGCTCTCGACCTATGCGACCTGGTGGATCCGTCAGGCCGTCTCGCGGGCACTCGCCGAGCAGGGTCGAACGATTCGCCTTCCCGTCCACGTGGCCGATCAGGTGCGCCGCGTCACGCGCTCCCGGCGCACGCTCGGCCAGAAGCTCAACCGCGACCCGACGGTCGAGGAGATCGCTGCCGAGGCAGAGTTCACGCCGGCCAAGGTGGAGAAGCTCCTCGAGCTCGTCCAGGATCACGTGTCGCTGGACACGCCCGTCGGCGACGGCGAGAGCGTGATGAGTGATCTGATCGAGGATCAGAACGCGCTGGCCCCGGAGCTCGAGACCTCGGAGAGCTTCCGCTCGTCCGAGCTCGCGGCGGCCATGCTCCGACTCAATCCGCGCCAGCAGCGCGTCCTGACGGAGCGGTTCGGTCTCGACGGCGGCCGCCCGAAGACGCTCGAGGAAGTCGGCGACGTGCTCGGGATCACCCGCGAGCGTGTACGACAGCTCGAGACACGCGCGCTGCGCGAGCTCCGCTCGGTTGCTCCCGCTCTCGAGCTGTACCTCCGCACGTAAACCCGGGCGACGGGGAGCTACATGACCGCCTGCATCTCCCGCTGGCCGGCGAGGCGCCGCAACGACTCGAGTTCAATCTGTCGGACGCGCTCACGGGTGAGGCCGAGTCGCCGGCCGATCTCTTCGAGGGTCTTCGGCTCCGTCCCGCCGAGTCCGTAGCGGAGCGTGACAACCTCCCGCTCGCGCTCCGGGAGCGCGCCGAGCGCTGCGCGAAGGGCCTGGCTGCGAAGCTCGAGCTCGACGGTCTCCTCGGGCAGCAGCTCGTCGCCCGCGACAAAGTCACCGAGCACCGCGTCGCCGGCGTCGCCCACAGGCGCGTCGAGGCTCGCAGAGGCGCGTGCGGCTGCCCGCACCTCGATCACCTGCTGCACCGTCAGGTTGGCCTCGTCCGCGATCTCCTCGATCGTGGGCTCCCGCCCGAGGACAGTCCAGAGCGTGCGATCGGCACGATTCATCTTCTGCAGGCGCTCTACGATGTGAACGGGCATCCGGATCGTTCGGGCCTTGTCGGCAAGCGCCCGTGCGACTGCCTGACGAATCCACCAGGTGGCGTAGGTCGAGAACTTGAATCCGCGACGCCAGTCGAACTTCTCGACCGCCCGGATGAGCCCGAGCGTTCCCTCCTGGATCAGGTCGAGGAAGGGGAGACCCTGGTTTCTATAGTTCTTCGCGATCGAAATCACGAGCCGGAGGTTCGCCTGGATCATCGTCTGTTTCGCAACCGGGTCACCCCGCTCGACGCGCTTCGCGAGCGCAACCTCCTGGGCCGCCGTGAGAAGTGTGTGACGACCGGCCTCACGGAGGAAGAGCTGCAGGGCATCGGTCGTCGACTCGGCCGTCGCGGCCGGAAGTGCGGGAGGCTCCGGCGAGCGAGGTCCGTCGATCACCTCGATTCCCCGCTTGTCGAGCTCGCGCAGCAGCGCATCGTGCTCGAGCGGTGAGAGCTCGTTGGTCTCGACGACCTCCGCGAGCTGCGGCAGCTCGATCGTGCCTGCGAGCTCGCTCGCCTCGAGGAGCGCTTTCAGCTCGTCCTGCGCGAGCAGGGTTTCGATGTCAATGGTGGTCATGGCAAGCAGTCGTCGATCCGGGAACACAACTCTCCCACCTACGACCGGTGTTTGTCCAGCCCCGGTGGAGCGAACGTCGCCCGAGGTTCGGGCGGGCCTTGACAACTGCGGCGGCTCGGAGTTGAATGGGCGCCCGTCGCGCGTTCATTTGGTCACGGGCACCACCGAGCCCCAGGGGGTATCACGTGAGCGCAATCTCAGGCCCGGACGAGTTCGTTGACACAACCACGGCGATGGCGCTCGAGGAGAAGGCGAAGCTCCGGAAGCACTTCACGTGCTTCGACATCTACTTCTTCCTCATCTGCACCATTGTCGGCGTTGACACGCTCGGCCTTGTTGCAGCCGAGGGCGCGCAGGGCTTCACCTGGCTCATCTTCCTCGCGGTCTTTTTCTTTGTTCCGTACGCGCTGCTGACAGCGGAGCTCGGCTCCGCATTCCCAGAGGAGGGAGGCGCATACGTGTGGACACGGCTTGCCTGGGGGCGCCTCGTCGCGGCCGTGAACGCCATCTTCTACTGGTTCAGCAACCCGATCTGGATCGGAGCCACACTCGCCCTCCTCACGATTGCGACCGTCAACGAGTTCTTCTTCTCGATTGGCGACAACTCGTGGCTGTTCTACGGCGTCGGTCTCGCGTACATCTGGTTCTCGGTCTACTCCGCCATTCTCTCGTTCGGGATCGGCAAGTGGATACCGACGCTCGGCGCGTGGGCTCGCATCTTCGTGCTCGGACTGTTCGTTGTCAGCACGATCATCTACGCGTTCAAGAACGGGCTCAGCTTCCCGGCGGGCGGCGAGTTCAAGCCGTCCTACGCGCTCTTTATCGCCCTCGTTCCGGTGCTCTTCTTCAATTACGTCGGCTTCGAGCTCCCGAGCGCCGCCGGCGACGAGATGAAGTCCCCCCAGAAGGACGTGCCGTGGACCATCCTCCGCGCCGCGCTCACGGCGATCCTGCTCTACGGCCTGCCCATCCTGGCGGTCATTGCCGTCCTGCCGAAGGGCGAGATCAAGGGCGTCGACGGCTTCATGACCGCCGTCGCGGCCGTCTTCAGCGTCTACGGCGGAGCAGCGAGCGTGATGACGAAGATCGCGGCATTCGGGTTCATCCTTGCCCTGGTCTCGAGCGCCTGCACGTGGCTGATGGGCTCCGATCGCAGTCAGGCCGTCGCCTGCTACGACGGGGCCGGGCCGCGCGTCCTCGGTCGGTTCTCCGCGAAGCTCGGTACACCCGTCAACGTCAACTTTCTCTCGGGCGTGATCTCCACGATCGTCTTCGTCGCGGCAGCCCAGATCGCGGCCGGCAACGCGAGTGCAACCTTCGACGTGATGATCGGCATCGTGCTCACGTTCACGACGATCTCATACATCGTGATCTTCCCGGCCCTGATCAAGCTGCGCTACAGCCATGCACACGTGAACCGGCCCTACAGGGTTCCGGGTGGAATGGCGGGCATCTGGATCTGTGGCGTGCTCTGTACCTTCTGGGCCGTCTTCGCCTCCCTCGTCGCGATCTTCCCCGGTTTTCTCGACGGCAAGCTGCTGAACGACGCCGGCCTGCCAGAAGACGTCTCGCGCACGAAGTACACGGCGATCGCAGGCGTTGCGATCGGGATCGCCTTCCTGGCCGGGTTCATCTTCTACTGGCTCGGCGGGAGAACGCGCGAGCACATGGTTCAGGTGCCGCTCGAGGGCAACGAGGAGCGCGCCGCGGAAGCTGGCTTCACCCCTGCCTGAAATCGCGTGACGGTACAACGCACGATAATCAGTGTTATGTCAAGTAGAAGGAATTGTCACGAGAAGGGTCCCAGGGATCCCCGCCCCACGATGTCGGCTAAGTGCACCATTTCAGAAGTCACTCGGGCCCTGGCGGCTGTAAAGCTGCGCCGGGCTGTGTCCTCAGTCGCCCCGGTATAGCCCCGATATCGAGGTTCCCTGAGTCCTTGCCCGGCTTGCTTTTCGCCCCCAGGATCACCAAGCGCCTTCTGAAACGGCGCACTAGAACGTCGCTGCGCGAATGCCCGTGATGATGAGTAGAAGAATCACCGCCGACGCGATCAGGCGATACACGACGAACGCGTCGTAGGTGTGCCGCCGCACGTAATCGAGCAGGAACAGGATCGCGACGAGCCCCGACGCGAGCGAGGCGAGCACACCGACGACGAACGGGCCGGTCATCCCCGACGGCAGGTCGGCGAGCACGACATCGGTCAGCCCCTTGAACACAACGGCACCGAGCGTGATCGGCAGGAGCAGCAAAAACGAGAAGCGCGCAGCGGAGTCACGGTCGAGCCCGAGTAGCCGACCGGCAGTGATGGTGATGCCCGATCGGGAGACGCCGGGCATCAATGCCATGCTCTGCGCAAGCCCGACGAGCAACCCCTTGCGGAGCGTGAGGTCTCCCATCGTCCGTTGCTGCGGACGCCTATCGGCCCAGCCGAGAAGCAGACCGAACACGGTGAGAAAGATCGCTATCTGCCACGGCTCGCCCATGCGGGATGCGATCACGTCCTCAAGCAGGAACCCGAGAACCGCCGCCGGGATCGTGGCCACGAGCACAACCCACGCGAGCCGCTCGTCGCTCGTACCGATCGAGCGACGTTTCAGAGTCCGGAGCCAGGCAACGAGTAACGTCGTGACGTCGTGCCAGAAGTACGCGCCGACGGCGACGCACGTTCCGAGGTGAATCGAGACGTCGAAGGTCTGGTTGAAGGCGTCGTTTTGCTCCAGGTACGTCCACTCGAATAGCCATGGCACGATGATGAGATGGGCGGACGACGAGATCGGGAGCAGTTCCGTCATCCCTTGCACGAGGCCGAGCACGAGCGCCTGCCAGTTCGTCAACTGTGTCGGGTCGTCCCCCACTCCCACGAGGCACAGCACGAGGGCAATCGTGAATGTGACGCCGGCGACAGCGAGGACGACTGGTCGGCGCACAGTGCGATCCTAGCCGTGACCGATGGGCTGCGATGCAGTCGAACTTCACGCAATTTGCGATCATCTGGCGCGCGGGGGTCTTGACCCAGTCCCGCCCGCGTTCTAGGTTCTCTCTTGCACCGAGCACGGAGCGCGAGTAGGTCGAAG
>JAJAZN010000170.1 GCA_026785685.1 Thermoleophilia bacterium | reverse complement strand
ATGCTGCAGTTCAAGCGGCCCGCGGGCGGGCTCCTTCAGGATCCGCGCGAAGCGCGGCAGAACAATGCTGCAGCTAGTGCCGCGATACGCTCTTCCATCGCGGCACTAGCTGCAGCCGCAGCCGCCGCCGCAGCAGCCGCCCGCCCCGCCGCCGAACGACGGCTTGGTGGACGCACCGTGCACGGCGAACGCGGAGATCTGTTTCAGCACGTTGGTCGCGGCGCACGCCGGGCAGGTGATCACCTGGTCGTCGCTGCGGACGAGCTCGTCGAAGTGATCCTCGCACTCCATGCATGCGTACTCGTAGATTGGCATTACTCGAGTGTACTGTCTCGCACGTATGGAGCGATGGACGACACCGGTGCTCGTGGGCACGAACGTACGGCTCGAGCCACTCGCACTGCACCATGTCGCCGATCTCTTCGAGGCGTCACGGGATCCGCGCCTGTGGCGCTGGCTTCCGATCCTGCAGCCGCAGACACGCCAGGAATGGAACGCTTGGATGACGTCAGCTCTCGAGCGTACGGAGTCAGGCTTGGAGCTGGCGTTTGCGACCGTTTCGAGGGAGACGGGCGTCGCGATCGGCTCGACGCGCTACCTCGCGCTGCGCCCGGAGCACCGGAGTCTCGAGATCGGGTGGACGTGGATCTCCCCGGCAGCCTGGGGCACGGGCGCGAACACGGAGGCGAAGCTCCTCCAGCTCGAGCACGCGTTCGACGTCCTCGGCTGCCGACGGGTCGAGTTCAAGACCGATGCCCTCAACGAACGCGCGAACCCCGCGCTCGCCGCGTTACCCGCGCGGTTCGAGGGGATCCATCGCAAGCACATGCTCGTGGGCGAGGGAGAGAGTCGGGATTCGGCGTGGTACTCGGTGATCGACGACGAGTGGCCCGCCGTCCGAGAGGCACTTGGCGCCCGACTCGCGTCGAGCCGTAAGAATTGAGCGAGGCAGCCGATAGGAGGGATGCGACCATGCCTCTCGTCTGCGCCTCGCAGCTCGTCAAGACACATGGCGTCGGTCGCGCAGCCCTACGGGTTCTCGACGGCGTCGATCTCGAGCTGCAGGCCGGTGAGGTCGTCGCAATCGTCGGTCGTTCCGGGTCCGGCAAGTCGACTTTGCTTCATCTCCTCGGGGCACTCGATCGACCCGACTCGGGCTCGATCGCCCTCGCCGGCACTCGCATCGACACGGCAACAGAGAAGGAGCTGACCCGGATCCGCCGCCTGCAGATCGGGTTCGTCTTCCAGTCCTTCCACCTCCTTCCCGAGCTGACCGGAATGGAGAACGTTCTCCTGCCGGCGCGACTCGGAGGCGCTCCCGATGCGATCGCCCGCGGGAACCACCTCGTGGCCGAACTAGGCCTCACCGAGGTCGCCGAGCGGCTGCCAACCGTCCTGTCCGGTGGCGAGCAGCAGCGGCTCGCCGTCGCGCGCGCTCTCGTCAACGATCCTTCGCTTCTGCTCGCGGACGAGCCGACCGGGAATCTCGATCCCGAATCGGGCGCCGAGGTTCTCCGCCTGCTTCAGCAGGCTGCTTCAGCCGGGAAGGCCGTCCTGCTCGTAACGCATCAGGACGATGCGATCGGGATCGCCGACCGCGTGCTTCGCCTCAGCGGCGGGCAACTCGTCGGATGATCGCAGCGCTCGGGTACGCGTTCGCGCGTCTTCGCGTGCGTCGCACACGGACCGTGCTTGCGGTGCTCGGGATCACTGCAGCAGGAGCGATGCTCGGGGCTGCCGTCACCGTTTCGTATGCCCTCGGCACCGGTTTCGAGCGGACGGCGGATCGCGCTGATCTCCCTGACATTGCAGCGACGTTTGCGCCGACGCAGCGTGCAGACGTCGAACGGGTGGCCCGCTCGCTCCCGAACGTCGTCGATGTCTCGTTTCGCCTCGATCGCGCCGTGATCTTCATCGCCGCCGGTGGAAGGACGACCGAGCGGGGGACGGCGATCGGCGTGCAGAAGGGAGACCGTCGCGGATACGCCATCGTCGAGGGGCGTGACATCGAACGCGACGGCGAGGCCGTGATCGAGGCCGGCCTGGCACGCTCGTGGAACCTCAGCCCGGGCGATGAGATGTTCGCCGAGGCCCTCAACGTGCGGCTCGGCCTGCGGCTCCGGATCGTCGGTGTTGCCGTCTCCCCTGACGGCGTGGCCTATCCACTTGCCTCGAGCCCGATCTTCTACGTCGACTACCGGGATGTTGCCCCGCTCATTGCCGCGGTTCCTGGAACGGTCGATACCGCGCTCATCTGGCTCGCCAATCCCGATCGGGTCGACGTCACACTTTCGCAGGCCCGAGCCGCGGGCGTCGGCGTCGATCGCCTCCGCGTCGGAACGCGCGAGTCGCTCCGCCTCCTGATCGGGCAGGCGGCAGGGCTCGTGATCGCGCTGCTCGTGGCGTTCTCCGTGATCTCACTGGTCGTCGCCGGGACGATGCTCGCGGCCTCGTCGGCGGCCGAGGTGCAACGGCGGGTGCAAGGCATCGGTGTGATGCGCGCGCTCGGGATGTCGACCGGGCAGGTCACCGCCGCAGCCGCAGTCGAGGGCGCGCTGATCGCGGCTCCGGCGGGCGCAGTCGGCATCGCTCTCGGCTGGTTCCTCGTCGTCGGCCCAACCTCTCATCTGCTCGCTTCGTTGAACCAGCTCGGGCCCGGACTCGCGCTCGCACCCCTCTTGATCGGATCCTTCTTCGCGCTCGTCCTCATCGTGGCCGGGTTCAGCGCCTGGCCTGCCTGGCGGGCGGCTCGGCGTCCGGCCGTCGAGACGCTCCGAGGCGGAGATATCGTCGGCTCGCCGCGCGCGCTGCCGTTGCCTGCGGGCGCTGCGGGGCTCGGCGTCCGTCTTGTCGCGGCCCGCCCGGTTCGAACGCTCGGCGCCGTGATCGTCCTCGGCCTCGCCGCCGCACTCATTCTCCTCGTCCTCTCGATCGCCTCCGTCCTACGGAGTCTCGACCAGCGACCGCAAGCACTCGGGACGCGGTACCAGCTGACGCTGCCGGCGGGTGAGCCCGAGCTCGAGGCAGCAATTACGACACCCGGCGTCGACGGCGCTGCGACACGCTTCGAGGTCCTCGCCGCCGACTCGTTCCGCCTCGGCGAGCCGTTCAAGATCATCTCATTCGCCGGAGATCACACGCAGTTCGAGGATCCGGTGCTCGACCGGGGACGCCACCTCGGGAACGACAACGAAGCAGAGGTGGGCCTCGGTCTGGCAACGGCGCTCGGTCTCCAACTCGGGGGCACCCTTGCAGCGCAGCTCCCGTCAGGTGCTGAGATCCGCTTCACGGTCGTCGGCATCGTGCGTGCGTTTCAGGATCAGGGACGCATCGTGTACGTCAACCCCAAACGCCTGCTCGCCGCCGATCCTTCGGCACCGTCGACGATTGCGGTGCGCGTCGCTCCGGGATTCACGGTCAGCGATGTCAGCGACGCGCTCGAGGAACAAGGGATTCTCGCGCTCGATAGCGGCGGCATCGCCGGGCAGAGCGTGCAGGGCTTCGCCGCCCGCAGCAGCGGCTTCCTCGGCGTCGTGATCGCGTTGCTCCGGAGCATCGCGATCGTGAGCGGTGTCGTGTGTTTGTATGCGGTCGCGCAGGTGCTCGCGCTCACCGCTCACGAGCGGCGACACTCGCT
>JAJAZN010000169.1 GCA_026785685.1 Thermoleophilia bacterium | reverse complement strand
TGATCAAGCTCGGTCGTATCTCCTACGTCAACATGGCGCCCGTCTTCCACAGCCTCGAGTACGAGGTCGAGGAGGTCGTCGGCGTGCCGACGGAGCTCAACAGGATGGTCCTCGATGGCGATCTCGATGTCGCGCCGATCTCCTCCATCGAGTACGCACGTCATGCCGACACCCTGCGGCTCCTGCCGCGCCTCTGCGTCTCGTCCGAGGGCGCGGTCGACTCGATCCAGCTCGTCACGCGCATGTCACTCGGTCGCGTGCGCTCGGTTGCCGTCACGCCCGAGAGCGCCACCTCCGTCGTTCTGACCCGGATCTTGCTCCCCGGCGCCGAGATCCGCTCCTTCGACGAGGAGGCCGACGCAAAGCTCCTGATCGGCGACGCCGCGCTCCGGAGCGCCTTCGAGGATCCGACGCCGCACTACGACCTCGGTCGGCTCTGGCTCGAGAAGACGGGGCTGCCGATGGTCTTCGCCGTCTGGGCGGCCCCGGAGCCGGTTGTCGAAGGGCTCTCCGACCTCGAGCATGCGCTCGTCGCATCGGTACGGCTCGCCCGCTCGGAGCCCGAAAAGCTCGCCTACGCGGCGAGCGAGCGCTACGGCTACCCCGCTGGCTTTCTCGCTCGGTACTTCGAGAAGCTCCGGTACAGCTTCGGACCCCGTGAGCGGGCCGGCTTCTACACGTTCCTCGAAATGGCGCGAGACGTCGGCGAGCTTCACCACGTCCCCGAACTGCGGTTTGCACGCGACGCCGAATTACCGCTCTGAGCGGCACGTAGTTTTCGGCCGCGGAGCAGGCGATCCCGCCTCGTCGGCCGACGAAACCACGTCGTCCTCTCATCGGTCGTGCTCGTTGACGGTGAGTTCATCACGATCGGCACGGGCCAGTCCGCGACGGAACGGACGATCACGCCCGAGGATGTTGCTGCGATCTCGAACCTGCCGACCGTTGATGCCGTCGCGCCGCACCAGGACATCGAGAGTCTCAGCACCTCCGCCGGCCGCAACACCGGTGTCACGCGTCTCTTCGGCGTCACTCCGGCGTACGCGGACATCTACAACCAGGCCGCCGGGCGCGGGCGACTCATGTCGGCCTCCGATGTCGACTTCGGTCGCAGCGTGATCGTGCTCGGTACCGTGCCCGCCGCCCGGCTCTTCCCGGGTCGGAACCCGATCGGTGGAACCGTGCGGGTCGGGAGCCACGAGTTCGAGGTGATCGGCGTTCAGGCTCGCAAGGGCACGCTGGCGGGCGAGAGCCTCGACAACCGCGCCTTCGTGCCGTTGCCCGTCGTGCTGCGCTCCCTGCTCGGTGGCACGACGACGAAGAGCGTCGGCGTCCGCGTCCCGGACGGGAGGGAGATCGAGGCGACGATGGATAAGATCACCGAACTGCTCCGGCGCGACCACAGGCTGCCCGCCTCCTACGCCGACGACTTCTCCACCGAGGATCAAGCCCAATCTGTCAAGGAGGCACAGAGGGCGACCGGCACCTTCCGCTTGCTGACGTTCGCACTCGGTGGCACCGCCCTCCTCGTTGGCGGGATCGGAATCATGAACATGATGCTCGTCTCCGTTCGGGAGCGGACGAGGGAGATCGGCATTCGGAAGTCGGTTGGAGCCGATCCTCGAGCGGTGCAGACCCAATTTCTGATCGAGGCGTCGTTCTCAGCACCGCCGGAGGGATCGCCGCCCTGCTCGCCGGGATCGTCGTTACGAGGCTAATAGGGGCGTTCGCCAACTGGCAGACGTTCATTGCGCCCGGCTCCCTCATCCTGGCCTTCGGCGTCGCCGTCACCGTCGGCCTCTTCTTCGGCTACTACCCAGCGCGTCGCGCGGCGCGCCTCGACCCGATCGAGGCACTCCGGTACGAGTAGCGTTGCCAGCATCGCACTCCGTGGCGCTCGACGTCGGGAAGTCCAGGCGAACGGCAGTCAACTCGTTAGCAGCGGGTAAGGGCCTGCGGGTTTCGGTCGATCGGGTCGGTACTCTCGAATTGGTCGATGGGACGCCGCCTCCTCCTCACCGTAGTTGCCGCCTTGCTCCTCGCCGCCCCCGCGGCTGCGCAGCTGCGCGAGCTCTGGCCGGGCGTCACGTTCGACACGGCTGTCCAGTTCACGTCCAACGGCCCGGTCGCACTCAACGTTCTGATCGGGCCGCGCCCCGGCGGGACGACGATCCTTGCACCGGCGCTCTCGAACAAGACGCTGGCGGGAACCGAGACGCTGACGGCTATTCAGCGCCGGGTCTCGAGATCGGCGACGACGGCGGGTGTGAACGGCGACTTCTTCTCGTTCAAGTCCGGCGCGCCGAGCGGGATTCTGATGCGCGAGGGGCAGGTTGCGAGCCCACCCTTCGGTGAGCGCTCGAGCGCCGGCATCATGACGGACGGCACGCTCGACGTCAGGCGCATCTCGTTCTTCGGTACCTGGCAGGGAGCGGGTGCCAAGCGAACGCTCAACACCTTCAACGAGGCCCCGCCGGCAAACGGAACGGCGCTCTTCACCCAGGCCTGGGGTCCGGCGACGCCCACGCTTCCGGGCGCGACCGCGCTGATCCTCTTCCCGCTCCCGGCGCCGGTGCCGAATGCCGATCTTCTCGCCCCCGTCGTCGAGGTCCGATCCGGAGGTGGCCCTGTGCCGATCCCGCTCGGAGGCGCGGTCATCGTCGGAGTCGGGTCGGCTGCAGCCGTCCTCGTGGCCGAGGGACCTGTTGGTCAGGAGATCACCTCCCGCCTGATCTTCAGGCCGGAGTGGCCCAACGTCGTCTCGGCGATCGGCGGTGGGCCGCAGATCGTTCGCAATGGCGCGGCAATCTTCCGCGCGGGCGAGACGTTCACGCCGATCCAGCTGGGCGCTCGCGCTCCCCGTACCGGCCTCGGCCAGCTCGCAGACGGACGCATCATCCTCGTCGCCGTCGACGGCCGCCAACCCGGGTACTCGGTCGGATTGACGAACTTCGAACTGGCCCAGACGATGGTGCGTCTCGGCGCTGTCACCGCGATGGCGTTCGACGGCGGTGGCTCGACGACGATGGCGTTCAACGGGACGCTCCTCAACCGGCCGTCCGGGGCGGAGCGATCGATCTCGACGGCGCTGCTCTTCGAGTACACGGGCGTCTTCGTGCAACCGACCGTCGCCGTTGTCTCACCCGATGGCGACGGCATCGCAGACAGACAGAGCCTTCGCTATAAGCTGGTACGTCCTGCAGCGACGACCGTGACGCTGACCGCGCCCGACGGCACCGTCGCTTTCACGGAGACCCGAGAACGCCAGCCGGGGAGCTTCGCGGTTCCCTTCCCGCCGGTAGCCGCGCCGCCCGTCGCGCTCGGTGTCACCGCGACTCCGCCCGTGAACGGCCGTTGGAAGCTGCAGGTCGCCGCGGTCGACGATCTGGGCCAGCCCTCAGAGATGACGCAGGCGTTCACCGTCAACACGACCCTGGGCTTCCTCGCGACGGCGCCCCGTAAGCTGTTCTTGCCGCCGAGCGGGCGCGACCTCGGCATCACGTGGAAGCAGTCGCGCCCGGCGCGCGTCGTCGTCACGGTCGAGACGCCGGCCGGCGAGATCGTCCGTACGCTCGCCCGGCGTGCCTACCCGGTCGGCACCCCTGCTCTCGTCTGGAACGGCCTCGATCGAACGAAGAAGGCAGTCAAGGGCGGAACGTATGTCGTTCGCGTGACCGCGAAGAATGCTCTCGGGACGATCGAGCTCTCGAAGCGGGTTCGCGTCCAGCGCATCGGCGGGCCGAGTTAGATGCGCCGGCGTGCCGGCCGGCTGGTGGCCGGCTTTAGCCGGTCGCCCGGGTTGCGTCCGTGATCCGTGACGGTTCCACCCAGCACAACGCTTCGACCCAGGGGAGCGGCTGAAGCCACCCCCCAGAGAGAAGCGGCTCCGCCGCGCTGTCCTCTAGAGTCCCCGCCTGATGCTCTTCTCCATCCTCAGCACGCTCACCGACGCCATCACGACGGCGATCGGAAACTACGGCCTCTACGCCGTCTTCCTCCTGATGCTGATCGACGCGGTGTTTCCGGCGGCGAGCGAAGTTGTGATGGTCTACGGCGGTGCGATCGCGTCGGGTGCGATCGCGGGTACGTCGGTGAACCTGTTCGGCTACACCTTCGAGCCAGGCCTCCCTGCCTACCTCGCCATCGCGATCGCCGGCACTGTCGGCTACCTGATCGGGTCGATCCTCGGCTGGGAGATCGGCCGCCGTGGCGGGAGACCGTATCTCGAGAAGCACGGGCGCTGGCTCCACCTCGACCACGACAAGCTCGAGCGCGCCGAGGCGTGGTTTCTGCGCTTCGAGGACTGGGCGGTGTTCGTCGGTCGCATCACACCCGTCGTGCGATCCTTCGTCTCGGTCCCGGCCGGCATCTTCGAGGCTCCGTTCAAGCGCTACACGGTGCTGACGCTGCTCGGGTCGGCGCTCTGGTGCTTCGTCTTCGCCGGGATCGGCTGGGCTGCGGGCGCGAACTGGGAGAGCTTCCATCACGCATTCCGGTACGCCGACATTGCCGTGGCGGTCATCATTGTCGGCGCTGCCGGTTGGCTTGGATGGCGCTACCGGCGCAAGCGTCAGGCTGCGCGATCCGCCGAGCGATCGTGAGCCCCGTGAGCGCCCGCGTAGGGAACGGCACCGTTTTCCCTGCATGCGGCGGCCATCTCACTCCGTCACGCGGTACACTCGACGCGTCATGATTCCCCTCGTCGACGTCAAGGCGCAGTACGCGCCGCTGATCCCGGAGCTCAAGGCGCGCTACGCCGAGGCTCTCGAAACGGGGCGCTTCATCTTCGGCCCGGAGGTCGAGGCATTCGAGCACGAGTCGGCGGCATACCTCGACGTGCCCCACGCTATCGGTGGCGCGAACGGGACCGATGCACTCGTCATCTCACTCGAGGCGATGGGCATCGGTGCCGGTGACGAGGTGATCTGCCCTTCGTTCACGTTCTACGCGACGGCCGAGGCGATCGCGCGGGCCGGTGCAACTCCCGTCTTCGCCGACATCGACCCCGTCACGCTCAACCTCGATCCGGAGGACGTCGCCGCGCGGATAACGCCGAAGACGAAGGCGATCATGCCGGTGCACCTCTTCGGCCGCCCGGCGCCGCTTGCAGAGCTCGCTGCGCTCGGACTGCCGCTGATCGAGGACTCGGCCCAGGCCTTTGGTGCAGCGGGCGTCGCCAGCGAGGGCGTGTGCTCGACATTCAGCTTCTTCCCGACCAAGAACCTCTTCTCGCTCGGCGACGGCGGTCTCATCGCCTGTCGTGACGATGAGGTGGCCGAGCGCGTCAAGATGCTGCGCTTCCACGGATCGCGCGACAAGCAGACCTTCGAGCTCATCGGCACAAACTCGCGGCTGGACGCAATCCAGGCTGCCGCGCTGCGTGTCTTCCTCCCGCACCTCGCGAGCTGGAACGAGGGACGCCGGGTGGGGGCCGCGCGGTACGCCGACCTCGGTCTCGGCAGCGTCGTCGACCTGCCGTCGGACGTGCCGGGCCACGTCTACCACATGTATGTCGTGCGCACGCCCGAGCGCGCGCGGATCACCGCGGCGCTGAAGGAGGCGGGCATCGCCTCCGCGTCGTACTACGTGACGCCGCTGCACCTGCAGCCCGCGATGCGGTACCTCGGCGTCGAGCCCGGCTCCCTGCCGGAGACCGAGCGGGCGGCTGCCGACAACCTGGCGCTTCCGCTGTGGGGTTGCATCGGTGCCGATGTGCAGGAGCAGGTCGTCTCGACCGTGCTCGCTGCCATGGCCGTCACGGCTGCGTGAGTCGGAGGCGAGCGTGCAGGCCCGCGTCACTGCTCCTCGAACTCTCCTGAAGTGAGGTCACCCTTCAACCGGCACGCGGTGTGGCAGATCGCCACCGATGCCGTTCTGATCGCAGCGGCGTGGACGCTGGCCTGGCTGCTCCGCTTCGATCAGGGTCGGCCGGTCTACTACAACCACTACCTCGACTGGCAGATCATCCTGGCCGTCGTCGGGATTCAGCTCACCGTCTTCGCGCTCGCTGGCTTCTACAACCGCTGGTGGCGTTACGTCTCGACGCGCGACATGTGGGCGGCACTCCGCGGTGTCTGTCTCGCGTCACTCGCGACGTTTGTCATCTTCACGCTCTTCGAGTTCCACCCTGCGCGCGTGCCGAAGGGCGTCTGGTTCATCGACCTGTTGCTTTGCCTTGCCTTCGTCGCCGGGTCTCGCCTGCTCGCCCGCACGCTGATCGAGCGTCCGCTGCCGGGCCAGGTCGTGGTGCGCGGAAAGGAGGCGATTGTCGTCGGCGCGGGCGACGCCGCCCAGCTCGTGATCAAGGAGATGCTGCGTAACCCCACTCTCGGCTACACCCCGATCGGGATCGTCGACGACGATCCCCGCAAGCGCAACCTGCGCCTCCACGGGATCCGAGTCCTCGGCACGACTGCCGACCTACCGCGCGTGATCCGCGACCGCCGCCCGGACGAGATCCTGATCGCGATGCCGTCGGCCTCCGGCGAGGTGCGCGGCCGCATCGTCGAAGCGGCGCGGACGGGCGGCCTGCCCGTAAAGACGCTGCCAGGGCTGGCCGAGCTCGTCAGCGGCGACTCCGGCCTCGCGACACAGCTGCGCCCGGTCGAGGTCGAGGACGTCCTCGGGCGCGAGCCGGTCGAGGTCGACCTCGAGGCAATCGCCGGCTACGTCTCGAACGAGGTCGTTATGGTCACCGGCGCTGGCGGCTCGATCGGATCCGAGCTCTGTCGTCAGCTCTCTCGGCTCGGCCCGACGCGACTCGTGCTGGTCGACAACTCCGAGCCGGCATTGTTCGAGATCGACCGCGAGCTCGCTCGCGAGCGCGGCTTCCTGAGCGGGGTGGCCATCGTCGCCGACGTCAAGGACGGCGTCAGGATGCGCCAGGTCTTCGAGAGCCACCGGCCGGGAGTGATCTTCCATGCCGCCGCCTATAAGCATGTCGCGATGATGGAGACCAATCCACTCGAGGCCGTGCGGAACAACACGCTCGGCACGCGAACGGTCGCCGACGTCGCGGTCGAGTTCGGTGCAAAGCGCTTCGTGCTCGTCTCGACGGACAAGGCGGCCAACCCGCAGACGATCATGGGTCAGTCGAAGGCGCTCTGCGAGTGGATCGTCGAGACGTGGGGCCATCGGGCCGACGTCCCGACCCGGTTCGTCGCGGTGCGCTTCGGAAACGTACTCGGCTCATCGGGTTCCGTAATCCCCATCTTCCGGCGCCAGATCGCGCGCGGCGGCCCGGTGACCGTGACGCATCCCGAGATGACGCGGTTCTTCATGACGATCCCCGAGGCAGTGCAGCTCGTCGTCCAGGCGGGAGCGATCGCCGAGCGGGGGCAGGTCTACGTCCTCGACATGGGCGACCCGGTGCGGATCATGGATCTGGCCGAGAACATGATCCGCCTCTCGGGCAAGGAGCCGGGGAGCGAGATCGCGATCCAGGTGATCGGCCCGGCACCGGGCGAGAAGCTGCACGAGGTGCTGGTCGGGGAGGGGGAGGTCGTCTCGGCGAGCCCGCATCCGAAGATCCAGCGGATCGCACGGCCCCCGGTCGAGGGGGCGTGGCTCGACGAGGAGCTCGCCGTGCTCGAGCGGCTGGTTGACTCAGGCGACGCGGCAGCGCTCGTGGAACAGTTGCGGCGGATCGTCGCCGACCCTCGGCGGGTTGCCGCGGCGGTTCCCGCCTCGGGCTGGGATGACGCATCACCTGCGTCTCTCGCCGACGCGGGCCAGACGCTGGCACCCTGAGGAGAGGCTGAAGCCTCTCCCCTGGGTCAGAGCGCGGAAAGCAACAGGTCGAGCATCAGCTCGGGGTCGCGCTCCGCAACGGCTCCAACCGCCTTCTTCTTGCCGAGGACAAGCGCGTCGGCGTTGGTCAGCTCCGCCATCTTGCCCTCCACGATCAACCGTTCGTCGACCGCGCCGAGCGTCCCGGCGAACGTCGTCCAGACGGGGGTGCCGAGCGCGACAGCCTCGCGGTTCATCGTGCCGCCGGCCGAGACGACGACGTCGGCGATCGCGATCAGGTTCTGCGCGTCGATCGCGTGCTCGGGAACGACGAGCGACGGGAGCGCTGCCTCTCGAATCGAATCACGCTGCGCCGGAGTGCGGGGGAGGACAACGGCCTGGACGGCGGGGTCGGTGCCGAGGCGCTCGAGCACGTCGCTGAAGAGTGGGTTGCCGTGCCGGTGGTAGAGCGAGACCTCGGGTGGCGTGCGAACGACGGCGAGGACACGGGCCGGGTCGAGGCCGAGCACGTCGACCACGGTCGAGTCGGGTGCGAAGCCCGAGAGGTAGTACTCCTCCTTCAGCCCGGATAACGGCGCACCTTGCCGGCCTTCGCGCCGAGCCGATCGAGTCGATCCTGCGGGATCGCGGTGGGGACGATGACGCGCGTTGCGGAGCGAGAGCCAAGGGTGTGCTGGGAGCGCGCGAACTCGTAGTCGTAGGCGTAGGACGAGGGTACGCCGAGCGATCGCGCTGCGAGCGGAAGCTCGTGGGAGGCGTGCGAAAGTGCGAGGTCGAATCGCTGCGGCCCGGCCCACGCCCGCAGCGCCCGCAGGCGCGAGCCCATGGCGCGGATCTTCCCGGCCCGTCCGGCGCCGCCGTGCGGTGGGCCGACGACCTCGTGATCGATCTCTGCTCGGTCGAGGAGCTCGAGCGTCTGTGCGAAGTCGCGCGCCGAGACCCGCACCTCGTGGCCCCGCTCCTCGAGCAGCCGGATCAGCGGCCGGAAGAACGGCACGTGCGGCGAGTTCGTCATGTCGATCCAGACCTTCATGCTCAGTGCTCCATCCTCGTCGATCGATCACGGTCGAGCCACTCAGCGAGGAACGGCTCTGCCAGCTGGTACCGCTTGTCGGGAAGCTGCTCGACCGTGTCGTCGCGGACGAGGGCCTTCACGGCGCGCTGGACGAACGTCGCCGCGGGAAGTCCCGTGCGTTCGCGCACCTCTTCGCTGAAGAGGCTCAACGGCCCCCCGCGGAGGGCGAGCAAGACGACCCGCTCGTTCCGCGTGCATCCGTCCCAGAGGCGGGAGAGGTTGTTGTGCTCGGCGTTGAGGACGTCGATCAACCCGGCCTCGACATCGCTCTCGTGCGCCGCGTGCCCGAGCGGGACGTGGCCCCAGGCGAAGAACGCAAGCTCCTGCGTCGCGTACGGATGGCCGTCGGTGATCGCGAGAATCCGCCACACGGCCTCGTCGTCCGCGTCGCGCTCGGTCGCGCGAAAGCGATCACGGATGTGCTCTGCAAGCGCGTCCTCTGGCAACCGACCAAGCTGCATCTGCCGGGCATTACGCCAGAAGGGCTCGTTGCGATCATTGAAGATCGACTGCATCGCGTGGCGCTTGCTTCCGAGGTAGACGTGGGCGACGTGCGGCTGGCCCTGGAACACCGAGCGCATCAGATTCGGTAGCTTCGGATCGAGGCCGACGACCTCCTGGAACTCGTCGAAGACGATCGCGACGCGGCGATTCCGCTCGGCCGCGATCCGGCCGGGCAACCCGAGCAGCCTCTCGATCGTGGCATCGAGATCGGCACCGGCGCGGCTCGCGCGGAACGAGAAGCTCAGGTCGCCGTCGTCCGGGTCGAGCTCGATTGTCGGCCGGATGCGGAGGCCCCGGAAGAGCCCGGCCGCCCGGTCGCGCGCCTGATCGACCGACGAGGTGAGATCGTCGTGGATCGTCTTCGCGAGTGCTGCCGCGAAGCGCTGCTTCGTCGGCGTGCGCATCAGGTCGCAGCTCGCGACCAGGATGTCCTCCTCGAGCGCCGCCCGGACGGCGCGCAGGGCCAGTGACGACTTCCCGTACCGCCGAGGGGCGACGAGTAGGACGTCCTGGCCGCTGCGGAGGTCACCGAGCAGCGCCTCGAGCTCTGCCTCACGGTCGATGAATGCCTCGTCGAGCGCGAGATTCCCGAAGGTGAACGGGTTCTCGTCGAACATCGGGGAATTATACACCCAAGTGCATAATACAAAATTATATTATACTTGAGACGAGAAGAACGTGTACGCCTCTCGATCCCCGGTGGTTGGGTTTGCCCACCGCTTCGGCGCGCGAGGCCGGCACGCCTCCGTTTGCGTTCGGCCTGTTGCTGACCTTTTGGGATAAGCTCTGCTTATGGACACTCGGCAACTTGCCGCATTCTGTGCCGTTGTCGAGTTGCGGAGCTTCTCGCAGGCAGCAGAGCGACTCGGCGTCACGCAGCCAGCCGTATCTCTTCAGGTGAGATCGCTCGAGAAGCGGCTCGGGACGCAGCTCCTCGACCGTTCGGGGCGCCGCGTCGACCCGACGGAAGCGGGGCTGAGGCTCCACCGAAGCGCCCAGCGGCTGCTCCAGCTAGAGGAGCAGATGCTCGACGAGGTCTCGGCCGAGAGCGCTGGCGCTCTCACCGGTGAGCTGTCGATCGGGGCTTCTACAGGCCCGGCCGCGGTTGCCGTTCCGATCCTTCTCTGCGCGTTCCAGCAGCAGCATCCCGATCTACGGGTTGCGCTCGAGGTACACGACACCCAGACGGTCGTCGACCTCGTCGCAAACCGTGAGCTCGAGCTCGGCATCGTCGGTGCGGCGCGGCGTCATCGCGCGGTTCGATTCGAGCCGATCCTCGAGGACGAAGTGATCCTGATCTGCCTTCCCGGTCACTCGTTCGCCGGGCGCACGATCGGCATCGACGAGCTGCGCGAGGAGACGTTGATCGTGATGCAGGAAGGAGCCGGCGTGCGGCAGGTCGTCGAGGACGAGCTACGGGCGATGGGAGTGCGGCTACGTGATCTCGCGACGTCACTGGAGCTCGGGCTGCAGGAATCGGTGCGAAGCGCAGTCCAGGCGGGCTACGGGGTGACCTTCATCTCGCGGACGGCCGTCGAGTCAGATCTTGCTGCGGGCACGCTTGCCGAGGCGCGGCTCGTGGGGATGAACGCGAAGCGCGAGATCTCGCTCGTGCGGTCGTCGGGGCGCGTGGCGACGCGGGCAGCAGAGGAGTTCGTGGCCTTCGTGACCGCGCGGGGATAGGCGCGTTTGGGCGGCAGTAGGTGGCTTCAGCCAGTCGCCAGGGTTTCCCCGCGGCACGTCGACCCGGGCGACCGGCTGAAGCCAGCCACCGGCTCAGGCTGGCGTCTGGGCTGCGCTGACGACGCGTCGCAGGCTGACGATGCCGATCACACGGCCGCCGTCGTCCAGCACCGGGAGATGCCGAAAGCCATGCTCGAGCATGACCCGTGCGGCCTCCTCGGCATCGGTATCGGCCGTGGCGGTGATCGGATCGCCCGTCATCCACTCGCGCACTCGCGCCTCGCTCGAATGCACGCGCGCAGCCATCGCCTTGAGGAGATCGCGCTCCGTGAGAATCCCGATCAGTCGGCCGCTGTCCTTGACCGCGACGGCGCCGACATTCACGGCCGTCATCCGCTCGGCAACCTCGCCGAGCGTGTCCTCGGGCGCGACCTCGATGAAGTTGGAACGCATGACATCGAGGATCCGGGACATGGGGCGAGTCTATCGCAGTCCCGCCGCTACACCCAAACCGTGGAGCCGGGGAGCGCTCTCCAATCCGGGCATCCGCGCTCCCGAATTGATAAGTCTCTGTAATGCAACGAATAACGAACGGTGGTAGGATTGCCTGCATGGAGCCCTCGGCGCGATTCGACGTGCTCGTGATCGGCAGCGGCGCCTCGGGCCTCGCAGCAGCGGTTTCCGCCGAGCGCGCAGGAGCGAGGGTCGCGCTCGCGACGAAGGGCTCGATCCAGGCGAACAACTCCTCCAAGGCGCAGGGTGGGATTCAGGCCGCCTTTGGTGCTGACGATTCGCCGGAGCTCCATGCCGAGGACGTGATGCGCTCGTCGCACGATACGGCCAATCCGCGACTCGTCGAGATCCTCACCGGAGATGCGCGATCCGCGATCCGCTGGCTCGAAGAACTCGGCTGCGCGTTCACGCGCGAGAACGGTGGCTATCGCCTTGCCCGCTGTGGCGGCGCCTCGCGGCAGCGACTCCTGCAGGTCGGCGATCGCACGGGCCACGCGATCACGAAGGCGCTCCGCGACGCGCACGAGGCCGGCGACGCACTCAGTTTTCCGAATCACGCACTCTCGGCACTCGAGTCGACGGCATCCGGTTGGCGAGCGTCGTTCGATGTCAAGGACAGTGACCCCGTCGTACTCGAGGCGGGAACGATCGTGCTTGCTGCGGGCGGCGGCTGTTACGCCGAGGCCGAGCGGCGCCACGAGCTCTCGACCAACCATCCGAACGCGACGGGCGAGGTGACGCAGATCGCCCTCGACCTCGGCGCGGAGGCGCGCGACCTCGACGCGCTGCAGTACCACCCGAACGGCGGTGCCTGGCCCGCCACCATGCAGGGCTATTCGATTCCCGAGACGACGCGCGCCTACGGCGCCGTGCTACTCAATGTGAACGGCGACGAGTTCACCGACTCGCTCGGGCCTCGTGACGTCGTTTCGCAGGCGATCTTCGACGAGGTCGCAGCGGGCCGCGGCGTCGAGACGGAAGACGGCCGCCCGGCGGTGTACCTCGATACGACGCGGATTCCCGAGGCCGACGCGGATGTCTCGCTGCCGTACATGCTGCGGCGCTACCGCGGTGCCGGTATCGATCCGCTGACTGAGCCCCTCCTGACCTACCCCGTCCTCCACTACCAGAACGGTGGTCTCGTGATCGACGAGAGCGCCGAGACCACGCTCGAGGGACTCTACGCCTGCGGTGAAATCGCAGGAGGCACCCACGGGCGCAACCGCATGATGGGCAACTCGCTGCTCGAGTGCGTCGTCTTCGGACGGCGCGCCGGACGGGCAGCCTCGGAGAAAGCGAGCGTATGAGCACCACGACCACCACCGACCTCGACGGTGCTGTCGAGGATGCCGCGGCGCACCTGTACGTCTGGGCGCTGAAGGACATCCCACAGGACCTCCGTGACGCACTCGCGGACGCGCGCGACCGCGAGACGTCGAAGACCGGGATCCGGATCCTCGAGACGATCCACCGCAACGTCTCGATCGCGGACGAGCAGAAGAACCTCGTCTGCCAGGACACCGGGATCGCCGTCTACACCTGCCGCGTCGGCGAGCACTTCCCGCTCCACCCGACGCGCATCTACGCGGCCCTCAAGGCGGGCACGGCGCGCGCGACAGTCGAGCACCCGCTTCGCTCGAACACGGTGCACGTGTTGACCCGCGAGAACACGGGGCCGAACATCGGCTACCGCCTGCCCATCGTCCATTGGGACTTCATCCCCGACTGGGACGGCCTCGACGTCAAGTGCGTGCCGAAGGGATCCGGCTCCGAGAACATGAGCTTTCTCAAGATGTGCATTCCCGCCGACGGCGTCGTCGGGATCAAGAAGTTCGTGCTCGAATCGATCGTCGATGCCGGGGGCAAGCCCTGCCCGCCCGGCATCGTCGGCGTCGGGATCGGCGGCTCCGCCGACTACGCGATGTACATGGCCAAGGAGGCCATCGCACGCCCGGTCGGTACGCGGAACCCCGACCCACTCGTCGCGCAGCTCGAGGATGAGCTCTACGGCCTGCTCAACGAGACGGGCATCGGCCCGATGGGCCTCGGCGGCGACGTCACCGTCCTGCAGTGCCACATCGAGCACGCGGACACGCACATGACGCTCAACCCGGTTGCGGTCAACTACCAATGCTGGGCCGCCCGTCGGGCCTCGGCGCACATCGCCGCTGACGGCTCCATCGACTTCGACAGGGAGTTCTGATGCACGTCGCGCGTTTATCGACCGTATCCCTTGTAGGGGACAGGCGCATGCCTGTCCTGGAAGTGAGCGACCACTGATGGCACACCATGAGGTCACCTTCCCGATCACGGATCCGGCCGACATCCTCAAGCTCCGCGCGGGTGACGAGGTCACCGTGCAAGGCCACATCATCGGGATCCGCGACCGCACCCAGATCCGCATCTTCGACCAGGGCGTCGAGCCACCGATGAACCTCGGCGGTGCCTTCCTGCTTCACACGGCGCCGAACGTGCGCAAGGTCTCGGAGGACGCCGAAGGCAGAGGCACGTACGAGAAGATCTGCATCGGTACGACGACGAGCGCGCGCATGGTGCGCTTCACCGAGGGGCTCGGCGAGCAGTACGGCGTTCGCGCGATCTGCGGCAAGGGCGGCTTCCCCGACGTCGCGATCGAGCCGATGCAGCGTCTCGGGATGGTCTACTTCGCGATCGTCGGCGGCGCCGCGGCGCTCGAGACGACGCAGATCGAGGAGATCGAGGAGGTGCTCTGGGAGGAGCTCATGCCCGAGTGTCTGTGGAAGTTCCGCGTCAAGGACTTCGGGCCGCTGATCGTCGGCATCGACGCCCACGGCAACTCGCTCTACCACGACGTCCAGGCCAGAGCCCACGAGAAGCTGAAGGAGCTGTATGCCCGCCTCTAAAGCCCCGAGTGCCCACGTCATCCCTCCCCCTGGCGGCTGCAAAGCGGCGCTGGCCATTGTCCTCGGTCGTACCCGGGCAAACCAGCCCGGGTACTCCCTGCGTCCTAGGCCAGCTTGCTTTTCGCTCGCCATGAGGAGGGCAACATGAGCACCCGGGGCTTTGACGACGGTTGGTTGGGCGTCCCCACGCGCCCCGGGAAGCCCCGTGAGAACGGGCTCACCCACGTCATGGACAAGGGTCTCAACATCCGGGACATCGAGGGGATGTTCGACACGGCCGGGGACTTCGTCGACATCGTCAAGCTCGGGTGGGGCACGAGCTACGTCACGAACAACCTCGAGAAGAAGATCGCGCTCTACCGGAGCTTCGACACGCCGGTCGTCTGCGGGGGCACGCTGTTCGAAGCGGTCTATGCAAAGGGCAAGCTCGACGAGTTCAAGGCGTGGCTCACCGAGCATCGCTTCGCGCACGTCGAGATCTCTGACGGCACGATCGACATCCCGCGCGACGAGAAGCTGGAACTGATCCGCGACTTCGCACGCGACTTCGTCGTGCTGTCAGAGGTCGGCTCGAAGGACTCCGACGTCGTCTACGCGCCCTATCAGTGGGTCGAGTGGATCAAGGAGGAACTCGAGGCCGGCTCCTGGAAGGTGATCACCGAGGCCCGTGAGGGCGGCACGGCCGGCATCTTCCGCAAGGACGGCGACATGCGCACCGGCCTGATCGACGAGATCGTGCACGGCGTGCCCGTCGACGACCTCATCTTCGAGGCGCCGACGAAGTCGTCGCAGGCGTGGTTTGTGAAGCACCTCGGGCCAAACGTGAATCTCGGCAACATCCCGCCCGACGAGGTGATCCCGCTCGAGACGCTTCGTCTAGGACTTCGTGGCGACACCCTGAAGGAGATCCTGCTCGGAACACCGGAGAAAACGGTCTAGACCGTTTTATGGACTGGAAGCTCTCACTCGCCGGTCTCCTGATCGGATTGCTTGTCGGCATGACGGGAATGGGTGGGGGCTCCCTGATGACGCCCCTGCTCGTTCTCGTCTTCGGCTTCAAGCCGTCGGTCGCGATCGGCACGGATATCGTCCACGGAGCGATCTTCAAGTCGTTCGGAGCGATCCAGCATCGCCGGCTCGGTCATGTTCACTTGCGGTTGACGGCCTGGATGCTCCTCGGTTCAGTCCCGTTTTCGTTTCTCGGTGTCGGTCTCGGCTGGTGGCTGACGAAGCGCTACGGCGCCGGCTACGAGGACACGGCGAAGATCATCCTCGGCGTGGCGCTCGTCCTCTGCGGGCTCGGGTTTCTCGTCAAGGCGTACCTCCACACGGCCTCCGATGACCGGCCATTCATCCTCGGGCCGCGCGACAAGGTGATCGCGGTGATCACCGGCGTCGTCGGAGGTTTCGTCGTCGGACTGACCTCGGTGGGAAGCGGCACGGTGTTCGGCCTCGTGATGCTGATTGCGTTCCCTCTCACCGCGGCGAAGATCGTCGGCACCGACATCTTCCACGCTGCGATCCTCCTCGCTGCCGCCGGCGCCGGGCACCTCGTTGCCGGCAGCGTCGACCTCAGGGCAACCGGGTGGCTCCTGATCGGGTCGGTGCCGGGCGTTCTCATCGGCGGCAAGTTCACCGTGAAGCTTCCCGACCGGTCGCTGCGGATCGTGCTGGCGGCAACCCTCACGCATGCCGGGGTCAAGCTCGTCGATCCACCGGGCGCCAACGCGATCCTGATCGGTGGCGCCGTGGTCGCAGTGATCGCCTCGCTCGCCGCGTTTGCGCGCTGGTTCGCCGGACGCGGCACGCCACAGGTCGCCGAGGCCGACACCGGGTGAGCTGGCCATCGAGCCTCCCGGTGATCCGGGTCAGAATCGCGCGTCCCACGGACCGGCTCGCCGAGGTCGTCGAGTTCTACAAGAACGGTGTCGGGCTCGTCGAGCTCGGACGCTTCGACGGTCACTCGGGCTACGACGGCGTCATGCTCGGCCTACCCGGGAGCGACTATCACCTCGAGTTTACGTCGCACGAGGACGGCAGCCCCTGCCCTGCACCGAGCGTCGACAACCTCCTCGTGCTCTATCTCGAGTCGGAGCAGGCGGCAGAGATCGTCGCCGGGCGGCTCTCGGATCTCGGGTATCGCGACGTCGAGCCCGAGAACCCGTACTGGGACGGCCGCAGCATCACGATCGCCGATCCCGACGGCTGGCGCGTCGTTCTCGACTGGGGCCTCGCCGAGTCGTAGATCTCGTCTCGGGTCGGCTGCTGAAGTTGCCGGCCAGCGAGGTGTCGCCCTGCCTTGACGTTCGGCGAGGCGCCACCGAGATGGGCCGCTGCACGCCGATCCAACGTAGGATCTGTCGGCCTTGGCCAGATTCGCGCCAGCCGTGCTCGTCGCGGCGCTGCTCGCTGCCACGGTGCTGGCCTTCGTCTACACCGAGTCGCTGAAGCTGACCCCGAGCCCCATTCTCGGGACACGCGTTCTCCCCAAGGTGATCTCACCCGTTTGCGACTGTCCGACAGACTCCGCTGTCATCGCGTTCCGGCTCCGCGAGGCCGACGTCCTCGGCGTCGAGATCATCGACCGGGACGGCGATGTGGTTCGACACCTCGTCCGCCCTGACAGGGTGGCGCGCGGGGCCGTCTCGTTCGCCTGGGACGGAAGGGCTGACGTTGGCACTACGCTCCCCGAAGGGCAGTATCGGCCCCGTGTGAAGCTCCAGCGCCAGCGTCGGACGATCGTTCTGCCGAACCCGATTCGCATCGACGCGACCCCTCCGGTCGTCGCGATGACGCGGCTCGATCCCCGTGTTTTCTCGCCGGATGGAGACGCGCGGAGCGATCGAGTCGTCGTCGGCTACCGCGTCGACGAATCTGCCCGTGTTGCGCTGTACGTCGGCGGGAAGCGTGCCGTCCTCAAGAAGGGCCGGAGTACCGAGGGCACGATCGACTGGTTCGGCCGTAGCGGCGGTGAGCCGTTGCCTCAGGGGCCGTACACATTGCGGCTCGGAGCGGTCGACATCGCCGGGAACGAGGGCCGCCGAACTCGCCCGAAGGTCGTCGTGATCCGGTACGTCGCCCTCGGCCGCGCGAGCATCGTGACGGCCCCCGGTGGGCGTTTCGCCGTCCTCGTGCTCACGGACGCGGCTCGCGTGACATGGAAGCTCGGAGCCCGCTCGGGCATTGCGCGACCGGGCACGCTCCGGCTGCGGGCTCCGCTCCAGCCGGGACGGTTCACCTTGACGGTGACCGCCAACGGCCGCAGCGCTCGTGCTGCGGTGTTCGTTCGGAGCCCGGCACCGTGAGCGCGATCGGGCAGTTCGGAAGCGTTCTCGGGTGCGCCGGCCTGGCCCTGCTCTTCGTCGCGCGACGCCGTGACCTGCGGATAGTCGGCCTCGCTGGCTGGGCGCTCGGCCTCGCGTGCCTTGCCGCCTACCTCGCCCCGGATCTGAGCCCGGTGAAGCTCGGGGCCGCTGCGGGTGCGGGGATCGTCGTCTCCGCAGTCGGTGGGTTCGCTCTAGTTCGCTACCCGTACCTCCTCGCCTTCGGGACTCTCGCCTGCGTGCCCGCGCGCATCCCGGTGCAGCTCGGTGACGAGGACGCGAACCTGCTCCTGCCCCTCTACATCGTCGTCGGTTCGCTCGTGGTTGCGCTCGTCTGGCAGCTCGTCGTCCGTCGAGACAGCCGCGATCGTGAGCTCGGTCCGGTGGCGATCCCGCTCGCTGCGTTCGTTGCCTGGACCGGGCTGACGCTCGTCTGGAGCGTCGACCTGCGGGAGGGCGCGATTTTCGTCGGCGCGTTCGTCCTTCCCTTCGGGCTGCTCGCCCTTGGCTTTGCGCGCCTGCCCTGGCGCGGTCGCTTCATGACGTGGCTCTGGGGCGCCCTCGTCGGCACGGCGCTTCTGTATGCGGCGATCGGCGTCTACCAGTGGTCGACGCGCGAGGTGTTCTGGAACCCGAAGGTGATCGTCGGGAACGCGTATGCACCGTTCTTCCGCGTCAACTCGATCTTCTGGGATCCGTCGATCTACGGGCGCTACCTCACGATCGGCATTCTCACAGCGCTCGCCGGCATTCTCCTCGGCGGCGTCCGCGGCTGGAAGCTCGGCGGCCTCTACGCCGTGATCGCGGCGATGTGGGTCGGGCTCTTCTTCTCGTTCTCACAGTCGAGCTTCGTGGCGCTCGCGGGGGGCGTCCTCGTGGCGGCGCTCGTCGTCTGGGGCCGCGTCGCCGTCGTTACTGCCGGTGCCCTCGCGGTCGTCCTCGTGCTCGGTGTGCTCGCAGTTCCGCAGGCGCGCAACCGGGTGGAGACGAAGTCGCGGGCAGGTGTCGACTCGATCACGAGTGATCGTGCGACGCTCGTCGGGCAGGGCCAGCGCATCGCGGTGACGCACCCGGTCGGCGGCGTCGGCGTCGGAGGATTCAAGCGGGCCTACGCCGACCGAACCGGCCTCGCGGGCAAGCGGCCCAAGAAGGCGGCGTCGCACACGACGCCGGTGACCGTCGCTGCGGAGGAGGGTCTCCCGGGCCTTCTGCTGTTCGGCTGGGTGTGCGTGGCAGCCCTCCTTGCGGCCTTGCGCGGGCTCGGTCGAGGCTTCACCTCGCGCGTGTCGTTCGCCGTGGGCCTTACGCTAGTGGCGATCATCGTGCACAGCTTCTTCTACAGCGCTCTCTTCGAGGACCCGGTGACCTGGGCAATGCTCGGCCTGGTCGGCCTAGCCCTTAGCGTTCCGCGAAAGGGAGGGAAGACGTGATCGAGGGCTGTCGACGTGCGCTTGTTCTTGCTCCACACACCGACGACGGCGAGTTCGGTTGCGGTGGCACAACGGCCCGGCTCGTCGAGGCCGGTTGCGAGGTGCGCTACGTCGCGTTCTCGATCGCGACCCGCTCGCTGCCGCCGGGCTTTCCGCCGGACACGCTCGCCCGCGAGGTGCGTGAGGCGACGGCCGAACTCGGGATCCCCGAGTCGCGCCTGACGGTGCACGACTTCGACGTGCGCACGTTCCCCGAGCGCCGGCAGGACATCCTCGAGCTGCTCGTCGCTCTCTGGGAGGAGTGGAAGCCCGAGCTCGTCTTCCAGCCGTCCCCTCACGACGTGCACCAGGATCACCAGACGATCGCCCAGGAGGGCCTGCGGGCGTTCAAGCGGACGACCGTGCTCGGCTACGAGATCCCCTGGAACAACTTCGACTTCTCCTACGGTGCCTACGTGGGTCTCGAGCAGCGTCACGTCGAGCGCAAGATCGCAGCGGTCGAGAGATACGCGTCACAGCAGCACCGCCGCTACGCGAACGCCGAGTACATCTGGAACCTGGCGAAGGTGCACGGCACGAACGTGAACCGGGAGCTCGCCGAGGTCTTCCAGGTCTACCGCATCGTCGCGTAGCGGCCGGTTGGTTGTTGCTGGGATTGTAGCTACAAGGATGTTGAAAGATCCTGCAAATTAGACTTTTCCATCGAGCTACCCAAGAGAACGAGCC
>JAJAZN010000168.1 GCA_026785685.1 Thermoleophilia bacterium | reverse complement strand
CGCCTTCGCGAATTGCGACCATTTCAAGCTGTTTGTTAGGTCGCGCCGAAAGGGCCACATCGCGCCCCCGCTATACATAAACCACGCTTTGCGGGGCTTTTTTGTCGGGGGTTCGCATCGCTACTCATGCGCATATCGGCCTCAGGCCCCTTCGGTCGCGCACGCTGACTCGGAGGAGCCAACGTCAGGCCGGATGGCGTTGCGCACCGAGCGTGCATCGGGAGGGCCTGGGAACTGTTTTCTTA
This sequence comes from Thermoleophilia bacterium, assembly GCA_026785685.1. Classification (GTDB taxonomy): domain Bacteria; phylum Actinomycetota; class Thermoleophilia; order Gaiellales; family Gaiellaceae; genus Gaiella. The sequence goes on along the minus strand of JAJAZN010000168.1, from coordinate 7,206 downwards.
CTTCCTCGAGAATCGGGATACGTCGAGGTCGGAATGCCTCGAAGCTCTTTTGCGAGTCGCATACCTCGCTTCCCTTGAGTCCGTCTTCTGGCTCGAAGCGCGCCGACGAGCCCGCACTTCGCGACACGAAGATAGGTCGAATGCCTCATGACTTCTGAGCGCTCCGCCTCTAGCCTCAGTTCACGACCTGACCACGAGGAGGGCAACAAGATGCCGAAGATTTCGAGGGAAAGCGCAACAGGCGGCGGCGAATTAGGCCCGGTGACCGACCGCTCCGGGGTGCTCGAGGACTATTCCGTGAACTTGAGGAACATGCAGGCGATGTAGGCTGGGTGACGACTCAGGTAGGGATGGCGGAGGGAAACTCCTCCTCGGGCAGGAGGCCATGCTGCATGCGGACGCGCTCCCATTCGCCGGCGCCGATCGGGCCGCGTTTATCAAGGATGGCATTCGAGATCCCGAGCCGCCCAAGACCGTGCACGAGGCCGGAGCGGCGCACGAGTCGGACTTCGACCTCGGTGAGGCCGAATCGCTTGCCTGCTCCGGCCGCGAGCTCAGCGACTGCTCGGCTGTGGCCGAGGAAGTAGGGCGACTTCAGGTCGACGAAATTGCCGATCGAGAGAAGTGCGGCGTCGAGGCGATCGCCCGTCAACACAACAGCAAGCGCAGGCTCGGCATCGATCACCGCGCTCCATGCGCCGACAGCGTCGAGGCCCGACAGGATCACGTCCGCTTCCGCCTCCACGAGACTCGCCAGCACCGGATCGAAGTCACCACCGCTCCGTTCGCGCGCCAGACGCCGTACCGCTGCAGCGCCACCGAGGCGATTCGCAATCTCGACGAACTCCGCGACGTGCGCGATCCTCGAAGCGAGCGGAACATCGTCGCCTTCGAGATCGCCCGGCCACCCGCGTCCGTCCCACCGTTCGTACGAGGCACCAATAGCCTCCACGACATCGGGCGACAGCGACAGTTGCTCGGCCATCGTCCGGGCGATCGCGGCTTGATGCGCGATCATGCCATCGACTTCGCGGTGCCCGGAGAGCACGAAAGCAAGTCCGAGCCTGAAACGATGCCGCGGCGCTTGCCCAGATCCGAGAGCCCGGATGCCCGTCGCAGCCATACGAATGCTCCGTGGCTCGTGGTCGTACTTGGCCGACTTCAGCGCTATGTCGTCGCCAAACCACTTCGCTTGCTCATGGGCATCGGAATGGCAACCGACGTTGATGAGCAGTGCGGTGTAGTACACGACAGCGCGCTCCTCCTCGTCCAGTCCGACACCCTCGGCGAGTCGCAGCGCAATCAAGCACTGCCGCAAAACGTGCTCTATCGGCTGGCCGAACCCGAGGTCGATCCCTAGGGAGAGGGCCGCGACGAGTCGGCAAGCCGGACCTCAGTCCGATCGACCTCGCCGGTCATCGGTGTCTCCATTTGGGCGGAGATGATAGGGCAACTCGGCGATCAAGTCGGAGTCCCGATGGACGCCGTCCTCGTTGCCGGTCACGAGACAGCCGCCGACATTGCCGTCAGTCGACCGCTACATGGCACTCTTCGACGTTCGCCGCTAATGCCGGTAGGACGGCATGCGAGTCCGAGACGGGAAGCCGGTCACCGTTCGAGGTCGTGTGAGTTGCCTCGTTCGCGTTGCGGGGGTGAGGATGGGGGCTCGGGATCGGTGAGTGAGCGAAGGTCGAGTGGGGTCGGTGCGGTGGTGCCGTAGCGCTCGATGGCTGCGACGATGGCTGGTTGTCGTTTCTGCCAGTAGCGGGCGATGGTGTCGCGTTCGATCGGCAGGAAAGGGTCGTCTGCGACGTCGTCGAGGTAGCCAAGCTTAAGCACGATCGGAGTGATTGCGCTTTCGGCGTGCACCGGCTGATAGCGGGCGAGGAACAGGGAGAGGCCTTCCTCGACGCTTCGGTTGGCCTGCTGTTCGATCGCCATGAGATCGTAGTAGTCGCGGAGCTGTGCGCGGCCGGCGATCGCGTTCAGCTTCATTGCGAGCAGGTCTCCCAGCCCGGCCACGTGAAGGCCGGCGACGAGTGTTGTCGGCTCGAGTCGACGCTCGGGCCGCTCGAGGCCTACCTGGAGGAGCTGTACTCTGGTTGTGCCGAAGAGGCCGTTGAGAGTGCCGGGCGCCTGTTGGGTGACCGCGAACGGCACCCGGGAGCGGAGCCGCAGCAGCAGCTCATCGAGGTCGATCGGCTCGTGAAAGTAGAAGTCGAGGTCGCGGCTCTGGCGGTGGCGGAGGTGGACTGCGATTGCGGTGCCGCCGGCGAGGTATGCCTCAGGTGGGAGCAGCGGCGCGACCTGTTCCCAGGCAATGCCCGTCTCACCCGGCAAAAGCGGTTCGAGCCAACCGGGGAGGCTCACGCCTCAGCACTCCGTGCGAGGTTCTGGGCAAGTGCCCGCTCCCGCACCGACAGGCCGCGGTTACCAGCCGCCTGCTCCCAGTCGGCACTCGTCAGCGCTTGCAGCCCCCAGGCAAGTCCGTCGAGGTCTTGGCTCGAGAGGAGGCGCTCGGCGATGTAGCCGCCGTGTGTGGACACGTCCAACCGTCTCGGGTCGGCATTCCAGAAGAGGTGCCGAAGCCTGGCCGGCACGGGCGCCGGGCGCGTCTCCGTCGGTTCGGCCGGGAAGCGCACGGCGTTCAAACGGGGAGCAAGTTCGGGCCAGTCGGGCGCGGTCACATCGGCACGAATGAGCTCGAGCTCACGTGCACGGCCGCTCGCGACCCACTCCCGCTCTTTGCGGATGAGCCCGCGCCCGGTCAAGGAACGCACGGCCGCCCCGGCCGCTGTCGGGGAGACCCCTGCACGGCGCGCAACCGCGCGCACTGAGACCAGCCCCCGAGGCGCGCGGGCGAGCGCCGCCAGCACTCGCGTCTCGATCCTGCTCAACCCATCTACCCGCGGGGCTACGCCGAGCTCAAGGCGCAGTTGCTCGAACTGTCGCTCGGACAGCCGCACGCGCCCACCAGGGCGACCGGCACTATCCAGGCCCAGGCGTCGTATCGCACGCTGAACCCGCGGTACGCTCGTACTCAGCCGACGAGCGGCTTCCCCAGCCGAAAGCGTGTCCATTTCGTTAGATTAGCGACTCTGGCAAACGCGCGCTGTCGCTTCAAACGCGGGGGATGCCTGAACTGCCACCCTGCGCGGCCCCATCCCCACACGTCCTGACGACCCCGACGAGCGCCTCACGATCACGCAAAACGGTGGATCCAAGCTGAGTGAGTGGCCCAGGCGAAGTGACCGTCGTCGCCGTAGTGCACGTTCGGGATACCTTCGAATCGTGCGGCGAGGCCGCCGCGCACCTCCGCCTTGCCGACGAATCGGCGGCCGCCACGGTCGGGCCCTCGAGGCGCCGCGAGGAAGCAGTCGGTCCGCGCCCGGTCCTAGGCTTGGGGGTGGTCGTTGCCCGCGATAGGCGCGCGGCGATGCCGTCTTCACGCGATCTTCACGCGCGGTAGCCAATGTGAGGGGCGTGCCGCGGGCCATCCTGCGTGCCTCCCATCCGACGTATCCATTTCGAACGAGGAGACCCCCCGTGAACCCCCGCGCCATCGCACTCGCCGCCGTTCTTGCCCTCGTAGCGCTTCTGGTCGTGGCAGGGTGTGGCGGTGAGAGCTCGGATTCGGGTGCGTCGTCCGGCTCGGGAGCCGTTCCCTTTGACCAGGCGTTCATCGACGCGATGGTTCCGCACCACGAGCAGGCGATCGAGATGGCGACGGATGCCAAGGCTGCCGGACTTTCCGAACCGGCCCTCGTGGAGATCGCCGACGCCGTCATCGCGACCCAACAGCAGGAAATCGACAAGATGAAGGGTTGGCGCGAGGAGTGGTTCGGCTCCGGCACGATCGACCCCGCCGGCGCGGACGCGCTCGGGATGAGCATGGACGAGATGGGTATGAGCGACACCCGGATGGATTTCGGCGTCGAGGACGACGTCGATGCCGCCTTCGCGTCGATGATGGCCGATCATCATCAGGGAGCGATCGACATGGCCGAGCTCGCCGGCGAGAAGGCTGAGCACGCGGAGGTCGCCGACCTCGCCAGGGCGATCATCGTGGCCCAGCAGGGCGAGATCGACATTCTCCACCAGTTCGCCGGCGGCGGCCACGACATGGGGGACATGGGTAGCTGACGAGCGCCCGACACGCGCCTCCGGAGCGAGCTGGAGGCCGTGGTGCCTCGAGCCGGAGACGGGGACGCCGCAGATCTCGACCGTCGACCTCGTCCGTCGACCTCGTCCGTCGATCTCCGACACCACGGGCGACCTCGGTGACGGCATCCAGGTCGACGAACCGACCTGCCGGACGCCGCCGGCTCGAACGACTGCAAGTAGCTCTCTGCTGCGGCGCCGTGCTGCCTACCTTCAGCGCACCCCGGCGATGATCCGACCCGCAGCACAGAGGCCCGTGAGATACGCATCTTCGAGGTCGCACACGTTGGCGACAGCCAGGATGGGATCTCCCTTTGGGGAGATGCTGATCATGGCCGACGCCCACGGTCGCCGGAGAGCTCCTCTGACGAGGAAGAGGTGGGCGGAGACCGGCTCCTTTACAGGCCCCAGTTCGAGCAAACGAGCGGAAACGCGTGTGGGTGTGGCCACGACGACGTTGTCTGCGAAGGCAATGATTCCGCCTCGCGTCCGGATCACGTAGTGATCCACGCCTGTCCTCGATCCGGTGGCGCTCGATGAACCCGGGACGCCGGCCCGTGGTACAAACCCCACAACACCGGATCCGCCCGGAGCGCCTCGGCCTGTGACACGAGCAGGCACTCCCGCTTGAAGGCCTCGTAGCGACGGCGAAAGCGCCGCATGAGGCGAAGGAAGCAGATCGTCTGCGGGAGATGCAGGAACAGGGGTATGTCGGAGTGCGTGAATGACCCGTTCTTCCTGCCGCGCAGGAGATTTCGACGCTTGATCCGTCGGCCCCGATCGGCGAAACGGTTGACGTGGGTGTAGTCGCTTCTCACGTGGTACGCGCCGACATTCACTCTGCCGTCGGCAGGCGGCCTGATCCGACCGCCGATATCCTCAGTGATCAGGAGGAACGGGCGTTGTTCCTCGTGCAGGCGGGGGGCGCAGGCGAGGCTGGCGATCCCGCCGCCGATGATCATGGTCTCCACATGCCGCGGCACGAGACACAACGTAGAGCGTCAGCTGGCGATTCCACAACATTCCTGTCGTCTCCGGGCGGTCGACGCCGCAACGAGAGGACAATCCGGCGGCCACCGCGCGTTCCCTTCACGGCACCTTCACAGGTGTGTGCGAGTGTCACGTTCGACGATGGGCGAGATGAACAAGAAGGTCGTCGTCGTGGACGACGACCGGTCGGTACAGGAGGTCACCCGCGCCTACCTGGAGCGCGACGGGTACCTCGTGTACATCGCCGGCACCGCTGCCGAAGGGCTCGCTCTGGCCGAGCGGATGAAGCCCGCGCTTGTTGTGCTCGATCTGATGCTTCCCGATCGAAGCGGAGAGGACATGTGCCGCGAGATTCGTGCTCGCTCCGACGTTCCGATCCTGATGTTGACAGCGAAGGCGTCCGAGGAGGAGCGGATCACGGGCCTCGCGATCGGTGCCGACGACTACCTGACGAAGCCGTTCTCGCCTCGAGAGCTCGTCGGCCGGGTTCGAGCGATTCTGCGGCGGACGCAACCCGACATGCCGCTCGTCGAGCTCGTCTCGTTGGCTGACGGTGCGCTCCAGATCGACACTGTGCAGCATGTCGTGCGACGAGACGGCCAGCCCGTCGAGCTGACGCCGAACGAGTACAGGCTGTTGCAGACGCTCGCTCGCTATCCGGGTCGGGCGTACTCGCGCTTCGAGCTCATCAACCAGGTGCAAGGCTACGACTACGAAGGGTACGAGCGCACGATCGACGCGCACGTCAAGAACCTGCGCAAGAAGATCGAGCCAGATCCGAAGCATCCTCGCTACGTCGAGACGGTCTTCGGTGTGGGATACCGTCTCTCGAAGGAATGAGACGCGTCGCCCGCCTCAGCCTGCGGGCTCGGCTCGCAATCGCAATGGCGAGCGTCGCCGTGCTCACCGTTGCGAAGGCGACACTTCTCGCGAATCGCGGCCTGGAGCCCCTCGTCACCGACGCCGCCGAAGCCCGGTTGCAGCGGTCGGCCGAGCACATGGCCGAGATCGCGGCCGCGGTGTACGCAGAGGAGGGCGGCTGGTCACCGCAGGCACGCACGACCCTCGGGCACCTGGCCGAGCTGGATGGTCTCCGGTTCCTTATCCGTGACGACGGCCTTCGTTTCGGCTCCGAGCTCACGGGTGTAGCAAGCGCAAGTTCGTCCGTCATCCTGGACGGGCGCGCGATCGGAACGATCGACGTTGCGCAGGTGGGGAACGGCCTGCTGACTCCCGAGGAACAGCACCTCCAGCATTCGTTGGATCGCCTTCACTTCGTGGCCGGGGCAGCCTCGGTGATCGCCGCTCTGCTACTCGCCTTCGTACTCGCGGCGACGCTCTCTCGTCCGTTGCGGCGGATTCGCCTGGCTGCTGATCGGATCGGTGAAGGTGACCTCGCGACCCGCGTCGACCCCGCAGGCGATCCCGAGATTCGCGCTGTCGGACTCGCGCTGAACCGTCTGGCCGAAACGCTCGAGCGCGAGGAGGAGATGCGCAAGCAGACCGTGGCCGATCTCGCACACGAGTTGCGGACCCCGGTGAACGGGCTTCTCTCCCGGATCGAGGCGGCGCAGGACGGGGTCATCACGGGGCCCGGGAACCTCGCTGCGATGCACGATGAGGCGCTCAGGCTCACCCGCCTGCTCGACGATCTCTCCCGTCTCGCCGACGCGGAGCAGCCCGGCCTCCTGCTCGTGAAGCATGACGTCGACCTCGCCGAAGTGGCCACTGCAGCCGCGGCGTCGTTCGCTCTCCGCTTTGCCGACGCAGGCATTGCCGTGCATCTCGAGACGGAGCCCGTCTGGATCGACGGCAACCGCGACCGGCTCGATCAGGTCGTCTCCAATCTCCTCTCGAACGCGCTCCGCTACACCGGCAGCGGGGGTGTCGTGACGGTGCGGGCCGGCCGCACCGGTGCGGAGGCAAGCCTCGACGTTGTAGACACTGGATTGGGGATCGCTCCCGACGACCTCCAGCACATCTTCACACGATTCTGGCGCGGAGACCGGTCACGCTCGCCGGCGACGGGAGGAAGCGGGATCGGGCTTGCGATCG
>JAJAZN010000167.1 GCA_026785685.1 Thermoleophilia bacterium | reverse complement strand
GCGTGCGCCTACGGCGTGGTGGTGTTCATCTTCCAGCAGGGCCACGGCAGTGAGGCGATCTGGGTCGTCCCGGCAACGGGCGCGGTGATCTCGTGGATCCCGATCATGATCTTCGCGTTTCTGTACGGGATCTCGATGGACTACGAGGTGTTCATGATCACCCGGATCCGCGAGGCGTACGACGAGACAAAGGATACCGCTGAATCGATCTCGACCGGTCTCGCGCGCACGGGCAAGCTCGTCACGAGCGGCGCAGGCGTGCTGATGTTTGCCTTCTTCGCACTGTCGACTGGGCCGGGGCTCGACATCAAGCAGTTTGGCATCGGACTCGCGGCGGGCGTGATCATCGATGCGACGCTCATTCGCCTCCTGCTCGTGCCGTCGTCGATGCAGCTGCTCGGCCGCTGGAACTGGTGGCTGCCTGCGTGGACGGCGAAGGTGCTCCGCACGACGCCGAGCCCACTCGAGCCGAAGGCGTCGGCACCGCACTCACAGACCGATCCCTGACCGTCAGCGGGTCGCGGCAAGCTGCCCGCAGGCCGCAGCGATATCGCGGCCGCGTGTGAGGCGCACCGTCGCCGGAATCCGCGCCCGGTCGAGCACATGCTTGAAGGCCGCGATCGCGTCGCGTGACGAGCCGCCGTACGTCCCGGTGGGGTTGTACGGGATCAGGTTCACCTTGAACGTCTTCTCATCGAGGATCGCTGCAAGCTCGGCTGCGTGGCGCGGCGTGTCGTTGACGCCCTCGAGCATCACGTACTCGATGTAGACCTTGCGATGTCGGAGCTCGTAGTAGCGGTGCAGCTCCGCTAGGACATCCGCAAGCGGATAGCGGTCGTTCACCGGCATCAGCTGTGACCGGAGCGCGGGATTCGCGGCGTGGAGGGAGAGCGCGATGCGGATCGGCTCGTCGACCTCGTCGATGAATCGCGTCAGACCCGGCAGCCAGCCGACCGTGGAGATCGTCGTTCGACGCGGCGTCACGCCGACATCGGGCAGTCGCTTCGCCGCCGCGATCACGTTGTCGAAGTTCATCAGCGGCTCGCCCATGCCCATGAACACGCAATTCGTCAGTGGCGATGCGCCGCCGCCGCGTGACGGGTGAATCGTGTCACGCGGCTTTGGCGCCCTGCCGTGGTCGATCTCCTCGAGGCGCCGAAAGTGGAGCGCCTGGTCGAGGATCTCGGATGTCGTCAGGTTGCGCCCGAACTGCATCGTCCCCGTCGCGCAGAAAGTGCAGGTCAGCGGGCAACCCGACTGCGAGGAGACGCAGATCGAGCGACGCCCGTCGCGGTAGCGCATCAGGACCGCCTCCACCGGATGACCGTCGTGGGTGCGGAAGAGCGTCTTGACGGTGCCGTCCTTCGCCTGCTGCTCCTCCGTGACCGTAAGGGTCGAGAACGGAACGTTGGCTCTCAGTCCATCGCGCAGCGCGGCTGGGACGTTGCTCATCGCGTCGTACCCCGGCGCGCCGCGCGCGGCCCACTCCCAGACCTGCCGGGCGCGGTACGCGGGCTGGCCGGAATCGGCGAGGTGGGTCTCGAGGAGGGCCAGGTCCATTCACGGAGGGTAGCCGTGCCTCCGCGGCGCACCGGTTGGACATGCACAATGGACAGCCGTGATCGACCTTCGCTCCGACACCGTCACCCGTCCGACCGCCGGGATGCGCGCTGCAATCGCGGCTGCGGAGGTCGGAGACGAGCAGATGCGCGAGGACCCCTCGGTGAACGCGCTCCAGGAGCGCGCCGCCGTTCTGCTCGGTCAGGAGCGCGCCCTGTTCCTGCCGACTGCAACGATGGCCAACCAGATCGCGCTGAAGCTGCACAGCCGCCCGGGCGACGTGCTGATCGCGCATGAGCACTCCCACATTCTCACCTACGAGTTCGGCGGGGCGGCCGTACACGCAGGCCTGCTGACCGTCGGGCTTCCGGGGGCTGCAGGCAGGCTCACGGCCGCCCAGGTGACGAGGGCCGCTGCGAGCGCCCAGGGTGTGGTCGACCAGCAGCCCAGCGTGCTCGTCGTCGAAAACACGCACAACATCGCGGGAGGGCGTGTGTGGCCGCTCGACGAGCTCGATGCGGTGGTCGGTGCGGCGCACGCGGGCGGCCTCGGAGTGCACATGGACGGCGCGCGGCTGCTGAACGCCGCAGTCGCGCTCCGGGTGCCCGCTGCCGACATCGGTTCACGGGTTGACACCGTGACGCTCTGCCTCTCGAAGGGGCTTGGGTGTCCACTCGGCGCAATTCTCGCGGGGCCGACCGATCTGATTGCCGCAGCCTGGCGTCAGAAGTTCCTCTTCGGCGGCGCGATGCGGCAGGCGGGGATCATCGCTGCGGCCGCGCTCTACGCCCTCGACCACCACGTCGCGCGCCTCGCGGTCGACCACGAGCGCGCGCGACGACTCGCGGAGGCGTGGCACGCTGCTGGCCTCCCGGTGGAGCTCGACCGCGTCGAGACGAACTTCGTCCAGCTCGACACGTCGCGGCTCGATCTCTCCCAGAGTGAGACGATTGCGGCGCTTCGAGAGGTCGGAGTCCTGCTGTCGCCGACGCTCGGCGAGACGCATATCCGGGCCGTCACGCATCTCGACCTCGACGACGCGGACATCGATCGTGCGATCGATCTCGCTTCCGAGGCGCTCGGGGAGCACGTTCATGCCTGATCAGAGGCTCCATTCCGAGCTCGACCTCCTTCTCGCAAAGGCCCAGGCAGATACGCGGATGCCCTCCGTCTCGGCGTGCGTCTTCCGGGACGGCGAGATTCTTTGGGAAAGGGTTCTCGGCGTCGCCGATGTTCCCACCTCTCGTCCAGCGACGGCCGATGACGTCTACCGCATCGGCTCGATCACGAAGACCTTCACTGCCGTCCTCGTGATGCAGCTCGTCGACGCGGAGCGGATCGAGCTCGACGCGCCGCTGCGGACGTACCTCCCCGAGGCGCCGGTCGGCCCGACGATCCGGATGGCGCTCAGCCATCTCACCGGGCTCCAGCGCGAGCCGCCCGGCGAGATCTGGGAGTCGATGGAGCCGCCGTCCCGGGAGGAGCTGATCGCGGGCCTCGAAGATGCAGAGCTCGTCCTCCGACCGGCCGAGCAGTGGCACTACTCGAACCTCGTCTTTGCGTTACTCGGCGAGATCGTCATGCGCGCTGGCGGAGCGCCATACGAGGAGCTGCTCCAGCGGCGCATCCTCGATCCGCTCGAACTGACGCGAACGAGCCTGCGCCCGGACGAGCCGAAGGCGAGCCCCTATTACGTCGATCCGTACACCGACACGGTGCGCGACGAGCCCGATCCGGAGGTGACCGACACCACGGCTGCCGCAGGATGGCTCTGGTCGACGGCCGGCGACCTTGCGCGCTGGGGAGCGTTTCTTGCCGACGGCGACGACGCAGTGCTTCCGAAGGCGACCATCGACCTGATGTCGCGCGTCCGAACGATGGCGGACGAACGCAACTGGACCGTTGGGTGGGGGCTCGGGCTCGAGCTGTTCCGTCGGGGCGAGAGGGTGTTCGTCGGCCACGGAGGTGCGATGCCGGGGTTCCTCGCAGGTCTCGTCGTCGATCGTGGCGAGCGCACCGGAGCCGCGGTGCTCATGAACACGAGCGCGAACGCCGATCCGACCGCGCTCTCCCTCGATCTGCTCGTCGCGACGCTCGATGGGGCGCCACGAACACCCGCGCTCTGGTCGCCTGCTCCCGACCCGCCGGCCGAGCTCGACGGGGTGCTCGGCTCATGGTGGACCGAGGGCGAGGAGATGATCCTGTCGTTGCGTGGTGGCCGCTTCCAGGCGGAGCTCCGCGGTGGTGCGCCGGGGCGCACGGTCTCGTTCTTCGAGCCTACGGCCGCCGATCGCTGGCGCGTCGTCGAGGGCCGCGAGCGCGGCGAGGTGTTGCGCGCCGTTCGCGACGAGAGCGGTTCCATCACGAAGCTGTACTTCGCGACGTACCCGCTGACGCGGGCACCGTCGATCTTCGGCTAGCCGTCGCCTGCGACGAAGAACATCGCAGCAACACCGACGTACGCGGCGATGAGTAGCCCTCCACGGAGGCGTGAGGACCGACCGGACCAGATCGTCGCCATCACGATTGCGAGCGAGAGACCGAGAGCGCCGATCTCGACCTTGCGGAAGCCGAGGGCGAGCGGGTCGATCAGCCACGACAGCAGTGTCACGGTGGGAATCAGGAACATGGCGACCTGGGCCGACGAGGAGAGGGCGATCTCGGCTGCAAGCTTGATCTTGCCCCTGTAGGCGACGATCACGGCCCCGCCGTGCTCTGCCGCGTTCCCGACGATCGCCACGATCACCGCCGCGACGAAGAAGTCCGAAAGCCCGACCTTGTCCGCGAATACCTCGAGCGACCCCACGAGCGTCTCCGCCACGAGCGCGGTGACACCGGTAGCGATGCCGAGCGCGGCCAGTACAGCCTTGAGTGACCAACCACCGATCTCGGTGTCGCTCGAGAGGTGGACGACATGGTGGCGCCTCAGCGAGTAGATCGTGACCCCGGCGTACACGAGGAGGAGCGCGATCGAGACGGGAACCGAGAGATCGACGACGTTCTGGGCATCGGCGCCCGAGCTCCAGCTCGCGATCGAAGGGATCAGGAAGAGCCCGATCGCGAGGCCCACCAGGGCGAAGGAGAGGAAGCTCGACCAGCGCTCGATCTCCCCGCGACCACCTGCGAACAGCGAAAAGCCGAGGACGAGCAGCAGGTTGCCGACCACCGAGCCAACGAGCGATCCGCGCACCACCTCCGTGAGCCCCCCGTTGATCGCAATCAACGAGATGATGAGCTCCGGTGCGTTGCCGAAGGTGGCGTTGAGGAAGCCGCCGATCCCCGGGCCGGTGTGCTCCCCGGCGTGCTCGGTGGCCTCGCCGATCAGCCACGCGAGCGGGATCAGCGCGATCGCCGAGAGCACGAAGAGCGCGGTGTCGCCGAGATCAGTGAGGTAGTTGAGAGCGACGACGACCGGCCCGAGAGCCAGGCCGGTAAAGAGAATGCGTCGTACCACACGCGCACCGTAGCGGCGGTCGATCGGGCGTGGCATTCACAACCGTGACCGTGACCGTGATCACGAGTACGGCGGGTCATGCTTGACCCGGAGGCCCTCGAGCGGCGAATGTGGGAGGGTGAACGCTCAACGTCTCTGGAACGCAAGGGTGATCGATCCCGAAACGGGCGTCGTGATCGAGAACGGCACCGTGGCGTGGGCGGACGGGCTTCTGACCGACGTGTCGGAGGCGCGCGGCGACGCTCCGGAGGGGGCGGTCGACCTGGAAGGGAAAGCGGTTCTCCCCGGCCTCATCGATGCGCACGTGCACCTGATCTCGGATCTCGAGCGCTCGCCGGGCTTCGGGCCGTCGCCGCAACTGCACGGGGAGGACACTCCCCCGCGTGAGCTCGGGTGGGAGCTCGTGCGGACGGCGGAAGGAGGGCTCGGCTCGATGGACGCACTTGCCGCCGCGACATCGGGCGGGTCGGCTGCTCTGGGCCTCCCCGAACGCGGCCGCCTCGCGGCGGGCGCAGCGGCGGACATCGTGGTCGTGGACGGAGATCCGCTCGCGGGTCCACGGGTGTTGTTGCGGCCGCAGCGGATCTGGCTCGTCATCCGCGACGGCGAGGGCGTCGCCG
>JAJAZN010000166.1 GCA_026785685.1 Thermoleophilia bacterium | reverse complement strand
TCCCGATGATGATGATGATGTTGGTCAGGTTCCGCCCGAACAGGGCGGCGGCGATGATCATCAGGGGAATGTCGGGGATCACGAGCATGTAGTCGGTGAACCGCATCAGGACGGTGTCCGTCGTCCCTCCGAAGTAGCCGGAGAGCACGCCCACGGTGCCTCCGATGAGAATCGCCACGAGCGCAGCCAGGAAGCCGACTCCGAGGGAGACGCGGCTTCCTGCGATCAGAAGCGACAGCATGTCGCCGCCGCCGTCGTCGGTTCCGAGCCAGAACTTGCTGCTCGGCGGCGCGTAGACCGGGCCGACTTTCTCCGTTGGATCGTACGGCTCGAGCCACGGCGCGAAGATCGCCACGAAGGTGAAGAAGCCGAGGATGCCGAGGCCGATCATCGCGGCCCGGCTCCCGAGCAAGGTCGTCCGCACGAAGCCCGGCCGACCCGTCTTGAGGATGCCCTGTGCGAGCCCGTCCTCGTCTGCCGACTGGAGCGGCTCGATCAGGCTCACGCCGTCACCCGGGGATCGAACTTGAAGTAGAGGAGGTCGGCCAGCAGGTTGAAGAAGATCACGGACAGGGTGAGCAGGAGGAAGATCGCCTGGAGAAGCGGGAAGTCGCGTTTGTCGATCGCCTCGACGGTCAACAACCCGAGGCCCGGATACGAGAAGACGTACTCGACCGTGATCGAGCCGCCGATGATGAAGCCGAGCGAGAGCGCGACGAGCGTGATGATCGGCAACATCGCGTTGCGGAGCCCGTGGCTTCTCACGATCGCCCAGTTCTTCAGCCCCTTCGCGCGCGCCGTGAGGACGTAGTCCTCACCGAGCGTCTCGAGCATCGCCGAGCGCACGATGAGTGCGTAGTCGCCGTAGAGGACGAGTCCGAGGGTCAGCGCCGGCAGGATCATGTGCTTCATCCGATCGATGAACAGATCCCACGTCGACGCGTCGGTGAACAGCCCGAGCGTGGGCGTCTTGATTCCGGACGACGGTAACCCGACGGCGCTCGCGACGAAGAAGATCAGCATCAGGCCGAGCCACTGCGTCGGCATCGAGTAGAAGCCGAGGGCCGTGTACAGACCTCCCTTGTCGACGGCCGTCCCCCGCCGCCACGCGGAGATCACCCCCACGAGCGTGCCGAAGATGATCGCGAAGAACGTTCCGAGCGCGATCATCGGCAGCGAGTTCTTGATCGGCTCGATGAGCTCTCCGCGCACCGGCTTCTCAGAGGGGACGGAACTGCCGAGATCGAAGCGTGAGAGGTCGCGCAGGTAGAGCTTGTACTGCTGCCACTTCGATAGATCGAGCCCGAGGTCGCGGCGCTGCGCCTCCTTGAATGCTGCGCTGCACTGACGACAGCGCAGCGCCGAAACCGCGTCGCCGGAAAGGGCGCGGAAGAGAACGAAGTTGAGAGTGATCGCGATGAACACGGTCAGTAGCGCGAACGCAACGCGCTTCACGACGTAATCGGCGCCTCTCACTTCAGTTCTCTCCCGCTCCTCTCGGCGTGTTCAGCTCAGGGCTGACGCGGTGATGTGTAGTAAACCTTGGAGTAACCACCGAGCTTCGACTCGAAGCTCGTCCACTTCTTGGACGTCGCGTCGATGGCCACGTGGTTCGTGAGCTGCGTGTAGTAGAAGTTGTCGTAGACGACCTTCTGTGCCGCCCACACGACGGCCTTGCGGGCCTCCGGGTCAACCGTCACTCCCTGCTTGACATACAGCTTGTCGTACGACGGATTGTCCGCTCCTGTGTCGCTCCACGAGCACCACTGCCCCTTCGTTGCGACAGAGAGCATGAAGTCCGGGTCGAGGTAGCCGACCCAGTCCCACATCGCGATGTCGTACCCCTGATACTGCTCGCCTTCCGGACCTGAGCAGTCGCCCGTCTGGATGGCATATGTTGCCGTCGCGTCGCCGCCGACCTTCTGCGTCACCTTGACGCCGAGCTTCGCAAACCCGTCCTTGACGATGTCGAAGGATCGGTCGACGTTGAAGTCGGTCGATGTCGGTGTGAGGATCTCGTATGCCATCTTGTGCTCGGGCTGCGCGAGCGTGCCGGTCGTAGCAGGCACGACCCGGGTCCCGTCCGAGCCCTTCTTGTAGCCGACCCTGTCCAGGGCCGTGTTCGCGGCAGCGCAGTTGTACTCGAGCGGCCCGAGGTCCGGATTCTCGAGCGGTGAGATGTGCCCGACGATGCTCTCGACCGTGCTCGCGTAGCCGGCGAAGACGACGTCGATGATCTGATCTCGGTCGATGCACATCGAGAGTGCCTTCTTCACCGCAGGGGCGAGCAGCTCCCGATTCTTCTTCTTGGCCGGGTTCGAATTCCACGTGATGTTTGTCGTCTCCGCGCCGGGCCACTCGTTGACGACGACGTTCTCGGCCTTCTTCACGGCGTTGACCGCCTGGAACGGCACCTGATCGGCCCAGTCGAGCTTGTCCGCCTTGAGATCGTGA
The DNA here is from genome assembly GCA_026785685.1 of Thermoleophilia bacterium. Taxonomy (GTDB): domain Bacteria; phylum Actinomycetota; class Thermoleophilia; order Gaiellales; family Gaiellaceae; genus Gaiella. Next base: position 4,245 of record JAJAZN010000166.1, on the reverse strand, counting down.
TGATCGCGTCGGCATTGGTGTAGTACGTGAGAGCGACACCCGAGGCGTGCGACGGCGGACCGTAGAAGTCGGCGTACGGCTTGAACGCCGTCGTGCCCTTCTTCTCGTACTGAGTAATCGTGTACGCGCCACCGCTGATGATCGGCAGGTTGAGCTCCGGCTTGTACGTCTTCAGGCCCTTACCGTTCGCACCCGCCTTGGGCGCCCAGATGTGCTCCGGAAGGACGAAGAACTGCTCGAGCTGCGGGAGGACGTTCCCGACAGGAGACGAGTAGTGGATCACGAGCGTCGTGTCGTCGGGCGCCTCGGCGTTCTTGATGTTCGCGAGCGCCGACGCGGCCACGGCGGTTGCGTCGTCCTTGTACTTCACTGTCGTGTTGATCGTCCAGGCAGCATCGGCAGCGGTCAATGGCTCGCCATCTGACCACTTCGTGTCAGGCCGTAGCTTGAATGTCCAGTCCTTGCCGTCGTCGGAGGTCGTCCACGACTCGGCCCAGTCGCCCTCGAACTCGAACGCGGCGTTGTACTGCACGAGCTGCGGGTAGATCATCATCATCGCCGTGTATGCCTGCGACTCGATGTAGTTGAACGGGTTGAGTGAGTCGATGTAGTTCGCCGTACCGATCCGCAGCACGTCGCTCGACGAACCGTCGCCTGAATCGCCTCCGCCGCCGCAGCCTGCTGCTACCGCCAGGGTCGTGGCAACGAGGGCCACCCCCAAAAGCCTTCGTAGTCTCATCTCGAGCTCTCCTCGTGTCGCGGAAACGGGAAGGCGCTCCATGCGCCGGGTCGGTCGGGCTGTCTCGTGAGTCAGTACTATCGCATCCCGCGTGAGGGGATGCACGTCGCCCACGAGGTAGGGCGGTCACATCAGGTACCAGTCGAGGAATCCCTCCAGTCGCTGGTAGAAGTCGAGTTGCGGCCCAATCCGGAGAAAGCCGTGCCCCTCGGTTGAGTACGTCACGTACTCGTAGGTCTTGCCGAGTCGCGTCAGCTCGGCCACGAGCTCGGTCGACTGCTCGAACGGAACACGTCGGTCGGTGTGCCCGTGGGCCACGAGGATCGGTGCCTCGACCGCATCGAGCCGGAGTACGGGTGAGGCGGCGAGATAGTCCTCGCGATTCTGGCCCGGATGCCCCATGATCCGCATCTGCATCTGCACGCCCGCTCGATCCGCCTGGGCCCACGTCGTGAGTGCATCACAGTCGCCGTACTTGCAGATCGCGCAGCGGAACCGGTACCCGGGGTCGTCGGTCACAGCGAGCAGCGCCAGGTACGAGCCGTAGCTCGAGCCGAAGATGCCGAGTCGGTTACCGTCGACCCAGTCGACGGTGCGCAGGTAGTCGGCGGCCGCGAGGCAGTCCTTTGTGTCGTCGACGCCCCAGACGCCGTGGTTCGCGCGCTCGAAGTCGCTCCCGTGCCCCGTGGAGCCCCGGTAGTTGATCGCGAACCACGCATATCCCTTGTCGACGAAGTACTGCGCATGGCCGTCCCACTCGCCGCCATAGCAATCGGCCGGGCCGCCGTGCGGGACCACGACAGCGGGCACCGGACGCTCGGCCGAGGCCGTCGAAGGCCGGTAGAGAAACGCCTGGATCTCGCGGCCGTCGAACGTCGTATACGTCAGCTCCTCCGCGACGACGTGCGGCGCGCTGGTGATCCCAAGAGGCGCCGGTGCGTGGATCGCGACGGGTGCCTCCCCCTCGATGAGGAGGCGCAGTTCGGGAGGCTCGGTCGGGCTCTCGAAGCTTGCGAGGATGCGCCCTTCGGCTGCCCAGGCGGATGCGCCCCAGACGCCGCCGTTGGCGATATCGGTGACGGTGCCGTCGGAAGCTGCCACGGTGACGAGATCGAAACGGCCGCCTCTTCCGCGGGTGGCGACGAGCCGACTTCCGCTGGGATGCCAGCGCGCCTCGAGGAAGTCCGCGGCCGCTGTCGTCAGCTGACGCGCTCCGCCGCCGTCAGTCCTGACGAGATGGAGCTCGAACCAGCCGCTCAGCTCGGAGGCGATTGCGAGCGTTGTCCCGTCGGGCGACCAGTCGAGGACGTAGTCGCGGATCCCCGGCGTCCCGGTCAGAGCGCGAACCGTTCCGTCGGCAACGTCGACTACGCGCACCTCGTAACGGCTGTAGTCGCTGTGGGGGACGAAGACGTACGCGACGGCCGAGCCGTCAGGCGAGACGATCGCGCCCTGCTCGTCGCCGTGCGTGTCCAGCTCGCCATGCTCGCGGGCGAGCCGCCCGGGCCACGCCTCGGCGACGGAGACAACTGCGAGCCGGTCACAACGGTCACGCTCGACCGAGACGACGAGACGTTCGTTCCCGATCCAGGCGGGGCTGCCGGCCTCGACGACCTTGCGAGGCGGCCCTCCGACGGTCGGCACGACGCAGACCCAGCCGTCGTCCGCGTAGGCGACCTGCGTCCCGTCGGGCGAGAAGACGGGCTGTGTGTCCTCCCAGTAGGGCTGCGGGTCGCGGCCGGTCGTGAGACGTCGTGGCACGCCGCCGTCGAGATCGAGGAGCCAGAGATCGGACGTGTCGCGATCCTGGATGAACAGAACGGTTAGACCGTCCGGCGAGACCGCGGGCGACCTCGGCCGCTCGGTCGCGACGACCGCCTCGAGGCGCCAGCTCGGCGGCGGCTGCAGGTCGACGCGGGCCGGCCGCGGAATACCGCCGTGCTCGTCCTTTCCGATCCATACCGGTAACGGCTCAGGCATTAGGCATCCGCATCAAGTCCTTCCAGGGTTGCGAGGACGAGTTCTCCGATCGAGGCGAGATCGTAGCCGCCCTCCTGTACGACGACGCAGGGAAGACCTGCGCTCGCAACGATCCGCCCCGCCTCGTGGTAGCCGCCCGTCGTCACCTGAAGTGGGCTCTCGGGATCGCCACCGGCAGCATCGACGCCGAGCGCGAGAACGAGCGCCTCGGCACCGTTGCTTCGTGCTGCTTGAACGAGCTCCGCGACGCCGCGCAGCCAGTCCGCATCACCGGTGCCCGGTGGCAGCGGCACGTTGCGGTTCGCCTCCGACCCAACACCCGCTCCGAGCTCGCCGGCCGTGCCGAGGTAGTGGGGAAACCAGCCCGTTTCGGGATCGACGTGAACGGAGCCGGTGAAGACGTCGTTCCGCTCCCAGAAGATCGACTGGGCGCCGTTCCCGTGATGCGCGTCGATGTCGACGATCCCGACACGCGCGGCGCCGAGATCCCGGAGCCGCTCGGCCGCGATGGCGGCGTTGTTTAGATAGCCGGCGCCACCGTAGGCCGACCGGGTGACGTGAGGGCCCGGCGGCCGGCAGCACGCGTAGACGGCCCGCCGGCCACCTGAGACGAGGTCGGCGGCCGTGAGGGCTGCGTCGGCGGCTGCGCGCGCAGCCTGCCACGTGCCCGGCCCGATCAACGTCATGGTGTCGAAGCAGAACGCCCCGGGGCGCGCCCACGTCGCGGCGGGCACGAGGGGCTCGAGTGGGCCGACGAGGCCCGGGTGCGGAAAGATGTACGGCACGACGCGATCCTGACCCGGATCCTCCGGCAGTCCCGCGGCCTCCCAGTCCCGCCAGGCCGAGGCGAGGAATGCGAGCAGCGCCGTGTCGTGCACCGCCTCGATCTGAGCATCGTCGTGCGAAACGGCCGCGACGACCTCGGCTCCCGCCGCGACGAGCGCTTCGCGGATCGTCTCGGCGCGCGGCGCCGTTTCGGCCGCGGGTGTTCTGACGCCTACCCAGATCTCCGCGTTCGGCTCGTGGAGACGGTGGTCGTCCGACCAGACGAGAGGGATCGAGAGGCCCATGGCGGCGACCCTATAGTCTCGTCGCCATGGAAGGGAAGACGCTCCGGCAGCACGGCCTGCGGATCGGCCATCTCGAGGCGGGCGCCGCTAACGCGATCACGGACGTCGCCGGTGTCCGTGTGGGCCATGTCACGGTCTCGCGCGACGAGCCGCCGATCCCCGAAGGCCGTGGAATCTCCCGAACCGGTGCCACTGCGATCGTGCCGGGAAGCGGGTCGACGTTCCGTTTCCCTGTTCCGGCCGGCGCAACAGCCCTCAACGGTGCAGGCGAGCTGACCGGCTTCCTCCAGATCTCGGAATGGGGCCTGATCGAGACCCCGATCTACCTCACCTCGACGATGGCAGTCGGGCGCATCTTCGATGGTGCTGTCGCGGGCGGCCGCGCGGCCCACCCCCGCGGCGGGTTAGCCCCAGGCCGGCATAACCACGGCGGCGGGGGGGGCCCCACCGCGGGGG
>JAJAZN010000165.1 GCA_026785685.1 Thermoleophilia bacterium | reverse complement strand
GGGCGGCATCCCGCGCGGCTTTGATCTGACGCGAGCTCGGCGGGTCGTCGGGTAGGTGCGCGCGGGTCAGACGGAGCGAGCCGAGGTCGGCGGAGCGCACCCAGGTGGCGCCGCGTCGCGGGTTGAACACGTCCATCTAGGGGGGGGGCGGCGCCACCGAGATGGCCGTTGGCAACCCGCGACTCGGCGCCACCTGGGTGCGCTCCGCCGACCTCGGCTCGCTCCGTCTGACACGCGCGCACCTACCCGACGACCCGCCGAGCTCGCGTCAGATCAAAGTCGCGCGGGATGCCGCCCGGCGCGCGCTCTCTGCGCTCGATCCTCCATCGCCCGAGCTCGGAATCGCGGTCGGAGGCAGCGCACGCGCAATCGGGAAGATCGTCGGTCCGGATCTCGACGTGGATGCCCTCGACGAAGCCGTGGCGCGCCTCGCCCGCCGTCCTGCGACAAAGACGACGCGTTCGTTCGGAATCAGCGTCGAGCGCGCGGAGACACTCCTCGCCGGGGCGATTCTCCTCTCCGAGGCGTGTCGTGCCCTCGGCACACCACTCGAGCTCGGACGCGGGGGCCTGCGCGAGGGCGCTGCGCTCGAGCTTGCCGCGCTCGAGGCAGCGCGCGCCGCCTAAGTCAGGACTGCCAGGACTTCCAGAGCGCCGCATAGGCGCCCTTGTTCGCGATCAGCTCGTCGTGCGTGCCGAGTTCCTGGAGCAGTCCGTTCTCGACGACCGCGACTCGATCCGCGTCGTGTGCCGTGTGCAAGCGATGGGCGATGGCAACGACAGTGCGACCCGTGAGTACCGAGGCGAGCGAACGCTCCAGGTGTCGTGCCGCGCGCGGATCGAGCAGCGACGTGGCCTCGTCGAGAACGAGCGTGTGGGGATCGGCGAGCACGAGCCGGGCGAGAGCCAGCTGCTGGGTCTGCGCCGGGGTGAGGGACGCACCGCCCGCACCGACGACGGTCTCGATGCCGTGGGGCAGAGCCTCGGCCCATGCCGTTGCATCGACTGCCTCGAGCGCGGCGAGGAGCTCCGCATCCGAGGAGCCCGCGCTCGCGAGACGCAGGTTGTCCGCGAGCGTCCCGACGAAGACGTGCTGCTCCTGCGTCACGAGGGCCACCTCGCGCCGCAGCACGTCGAGCTCGAGGTCGACGAGGGGAACCCCGCCGACCTCGACGTGCCCTGTCCGCGGTGGGTGGATGCCTGCGAGCAGGCGGCCAAGCGTCGACTTTCCTGCTCCGGAAGGACCGACGACGGCAATTCGCTCGCCCGGCTCGAGGTCGAGCTCGATTCCATGCAGTACGTCACGACCGGGGACGTAGGCGTAGCGAACGTCGTGGGCGCGGAGCCAGTCGTCCTCGGGCTCCTCGCCCGTCGCCTCCCGATCGGGCGGGACGTCGGCGATGCCGACGAGACGGGCGAATGATGCGCCTCCGACCTGAACCTCGTCGAGCCAGGAGAGAAGCCTGTCAACCGGGTCGGCCAGCTGCTGGATGTAGAGCACGACGGTCGTTACTTCACCGACCGTTGCGTGCCCCGTGGAAACCAGGTAGCCGCCCCAGGCAAGCGCCGCAACGACAGGAAGAACGTAGGCGACATCGACACTCGGGAACCAGATCGTCCGCAGCCGGAGCGTGTAGCGCTCGGAGGCATAGGCGTCAGCCAGGTTCGCATCGATCCGCCGGGCGCGCTCCTCGGAGAGGCCGAGCGCCTCGACCGTGCGACCACCGTCAACGGTCTCTCCCGTCGTGCCGGCGAGCGACGCGTAGGCAGCACGCTCCCAGAGATAGCCGGCGGGCGCGTAGCGGAGGTACCAGCGCGTGCCGACGATCAGGATCGGTACCCCGACAAGACACGGAAGCGCGGCGATCGGGCTCACCCAGATCGCGGCGCCGACGACGAGGAGCGCGGTCACGCAGGCAATCGACGTCTCGGGGATGGCAAACCGAACAGTCCGCGCGAGCGCGTCAACGTCGGCAGTGGTGCGCGACACGAGATCACCGATCCCCGCCCGTTCGACCGTCGAGAGAGGCAGCGCAAGGACGCGGCGCATGAAGTCGTCGCGCAGTTCCGCGAACATCTGCTCGGAGAGAACGAACGACGCGCGACGGGCGAAGAACGTAAGGATCGTCTGGGCGACGAGGAAGACAGCCAGGATCAGCACGACACGATCGATCTCCGCGGTGTCGATCTCTGTGAGGAGGCCCTGGACGAGCGAGCCGAGGAGCGGGGGGCCGACGAGGCCGGTCGTGGCGGCGAGGGCGTGAAGAACGAGCACACCGATCATTGCGCGCCGATGGCGCCTCGCGAGGATTGCAGCCTGGCGGCGCATCTCCACCGGGCTTGCGATGGGCAGAAGCTTGCTCATGCCGTCTCGGTGGCAGGCTTCAGCCTGTCTCCTGGGTTGAAAACGTCCGTCACGACACCTCGCTTCGGACAACAACATCACGGTAGACAGGACTCGTGCGGAGGAGGTCTCGGTGCGTCCCGCTCGCCTGGACTTCCCCGTCGGCAATGAGCACGACGGTGTCCGCGCGATCGAGCACGAGCGGACTTGCTGTCATGACGACGGTCGTGCGGCCAGCGCGGAAGTGATGGAGCTGCGCCGCAATTCGAGCCTCCGTGTGGGCATCAACGGCGCTCGTGGGCTCGACGAGGACGAGGATCTCTGCGTTCGAAAGCAATGCCCTAACGAGCACGAGTCGCTGTCGTTGCCCGCCCGAGAACGACCGGCCGCGCTCGTCGACGACCTCGTCGAGTCCAGCGGGAAGGGCAACGAGAACGTCCTCAGCGGCAGCGACCTCGATCGCCGTCGTGATCTCGTCGTCACTCGAACGCCCCCACGGATCGAGCTCGCTCCGGAGCGTGCCCGAGAAGATGAGTGGATCGGGTTCGCTGACGAGGATGCGGCGGCGGACAACGTCGAGCGGTAGCCGGTCGAGTGGCGTGTCGCCGAGCATCACGCCGCAGTCGTCGACCAGGCGGCCCAGCCGGTCGGCGAGCGCGCTCGTCTCATCAGGCGTCGCCGACACGAGGCAGGTCAGGCTGCCGGGCTCGATCGAGAGGCCGGAGTCCCGATCGACGAGCGAAGCACCGATGGGCGGCTCGGGCAGCGCCTCGACGGGATCCTCGACGGCTCGCTCGACCGCGAGGACCCGCAGCATCTTGCGGGCGCCGACGTGGGCACGCGTGAACTTCTCCACCGCCTCAGCAGCTGTCCGTAGTGGAATGACGAGGAACCCGGCGTATCCGTAAAAGGCGATCAGCTCGCCGGCGGAGATTTCACCCGACGCCGCGAGGTGCGCGCCGAGCCACGTCACGAGGACGACGAACAGACCCGGAAGGAGCACCTGCGCCGCGTCGAGCGTCGACTGGGGCGTCGCCACGCGCACGCCGCTCCGGCGAACAGCCTCCGAGCGCTGTTGGTACCGATCGAAGAACACGTCCTCGCCGCCGACTCCACGCAGCACCCGAAGCCCCGCCGCGGTGTCGGCGCCGAGCGCCGTGAGGAGGCCGACCTCGTCGCGCTGCTCCCGCTGTCGCAGCTGGAGCGGCTTGATCACGAAGCTGAGGGAGAGGGTGAGAAGCGGCAGGCCGAGCAGCACGATCAGCCCCAGCTCGATCGAGGTCGCAAGAAGAATCGCGGCGACGACGAGGTACGAGACGACGCTTCCAACGAGTCGCGCGAGAATCTCGTACGCGCCACCTGCCCGCAGCGCGTCATTCGACACTGTCGCAACGACCTCGCCCGTCGACAGCTCGGCACGCACGCAAGCGCCCGAGCGCGCGGCGTGGTGGCCGACGACCTGGATCAGCCTGAAGGACGCCGCCAGCCAGTTCTGCACCGCGTAGCGGTGGCGCAGCACGCCAGCGACCGCCTGCACGACGCCCAGGACGGCCAGGAGGGTGCAGAACCGGATCAGCGCATCGGTATTGTCGTCGACGATCCCCTGTTGAATAGCCTGCCCGATCGCATACGGCATCAACGCCTGCGCGACCATCCAGATGATCCCGAAGATGATCGCGACGAGAAGCGAGCCGATCTGATGTCGCCCCACCCAGACGAGCAACCGGATCGGCGAGCGGGTATCCGGTCGCCCCGGATCGGCGACTGGTAGATCGATCACGGCCGAACGAGAGGCTTGTACGCGATGCGGTGCGGTTCGAGCGCCTCAGCGCCACGCGTCTCGGTGACCCACGCGACGTACTCACCCCATGTGCCTTCGAACCACGTCGCCTGCGAGTCGCCCTCGAAAGCAAGGATGTGCGTCGCGATGCGGTCGAGGAACCAGCGATCGTGGGTGATCACGACCGCACACCCGGCGAAGTCGATCAGCGCGTCTTCGAGTGCCCGCAGCGTGTCGACGTCGAGGTCGTTCGTCGGCTCGTCGAGGAGCAGCACGTTGCCGCCCGACTTGAGGAGCTTGGCGAGGTGGACGCGGTTGCGCTCGCCTCCCGAGAGATCCTTGACGAGCTTCTGCTGGTCACCACCGCGGAAGTTGAACCACGAGGTGTACTGCCGTGAGTTCACCTCGCGCTTCCCGAGCAGGACGATATCCTGGTTCTCGGAGATCTCCTTCCACACCGTGTTCTGCGGGTTGAGACCCCCGCGAGACTGATCGACGTACGCGAGTTGGACTGTCTCACCGACGCGGAGCTCGCCGTCATCGGGTGTTTCCTCACCGGCGATCATCTTGAAGAGCGTCGTCTTGCCCGCACCGTTCGGCCCGACGACACCGACGATGCCGCCCGGCGGGAGCGAGAACGTCAGATCCTCGACGAGCAGCCTGTCGCCGAAACCCTTGACGACGTGCTCGGCGTCGACAACGAGGTCGCCGAGGCGGGGGCCGGCGGGAATGTGGATCTCGACGCCCTCGACCTTGAAGTGCTCGTCCTCGGCCTGCAGCTTCTCGTAGGAGGAGATGCGCGCCTTCGACTTCGCGTGCCGGGCGCGAGGGCTCATCCGCACCCACTCGAGCTCCCGGGCGAGCGTGCGACGGCGAGCCGACTCGGTCTTCTCCTCGACGGCGAGACGCGCCTGCTTCTGCTCGAGCCACGACGAGTAGTTTCCCTCGAACGGGAGCCCCTTCCCACGGTCGAGCTCGAGGATCCAGCCGGCGACGTTGTCGAGGAAGTAGCGGTCGTGGGTCACGGCCATGACGGTGCCCTTGTAGTCCTCGAGGAAGCGCTCGAGCCAGGCGACCGACTCTGCGTCGAGGTGGTTCGTGGGCTCGTCGAGTAGAAGGAGATCGGGCGAGGCGAGGAGCAGCCGGCACAACGCGACGCGGCGGCGCTCACCTCCGGACAGCGTGGTGACGTCCCGATCGCCTTCCGGCAGGCGGAGGGCATCCATCGCGCGATCGAGCGCGGCGTCGAGCCCCCAGGCATCGTGGCGGTCAATCTGCTCCTGCACCTTCGACTGCTCGGCGAGGAGCGCGTCGAAGTCGGCATCAGGCTCGGCGAATGCGGCGGAAACAGCATTGAAGCGGTCGAGCAGGTCGCGCAGCTCGCGCACGCCGTCCTCGACGTTGCCCCGCACGTCCTTGGTCTCGTCGAGCTCCGGCTCCTGCTGGAGGAACCCGACCGTCGCGCTCGGGTGCAGTTCGGCGACGCCGGACGACGGCTCCTCGAGCCCCGCCATGATCCGCATCAGCGTCGACTTGCCCGCACCGTTCGGGCCGAGCACGCCGATCTTCGCTCCGGGCAGGAACGAGAGGGAGATGTTCGCGAGCACCTGTCGATCGGAGCCGTAGAACTTGTCGACCCGGTACATCGTGTAGACGTAGTCGCTACCCATGGCGACGCAGGCTACCGCCAGACGGGAAGGCGGTGCCTACTAAGAGCTCGAAGCCGTCACCGCAGCACGGTCGAGCACCTCGAGGAACGCCCTCGACCACTCCGCGAGGTCGCCCCAGCCACGGCACGAGACCATGTTCCCGTCGACCACCGCAGCTCCGTCGACGTACTCGCCGCCCGCCATCTCGATGTCGGGGGCAAGTGGGCCGAAGCCGGAGCTGCGGCGCCCTCGCAGGAGGCCGAGCGCCGCCGGCACCTGAGGGCCGTGGCAGAGCGTGCCGATCGGCTTCTCCGCGGCGAAGAAATGCCCCACGATCCGCGCGACCTCCGGGTCGACCCTGATGAACTCGGGCGCACGGCCACCGGGAATCACCAGAGCAACGTACGCGCCTGGATCGACGTTCGCGAAGGAGACATCCACGGGACACGTACGCCCCTGACGCTCGACGTACGTGTCCCAGTCCGGCTCGAAGTCGTGGACGACGAGCTTGATCGGACGCATCGTCGGAGCGGAGACATGCGCTTCGTATCCTGCCTCGATGAGGCGGTACTTGATGTACATCGTCTCGAGATCCTCGGCCGCATCACCGGCCAGGATCAGCACTTTCGCCATCTGTCCTCCAGCGTTCGCGTGTGCACTGATTCTATCGCCTCGCTCCGACACCGAGAAGACGTGCGAGCCGGCTGCCTGGACGCTTCAGCTAGGCAGCCGAACTGCACCCGCTCGGGTTCCCGGCTGAAGCTGTGTACCGCAGGGTGGTTTCCGGCTGAAGCGTCCGGGCACCGGCCGTGCGACGCGTCGATCTGTCACTGCCTCACCGGGCAGACAGACAGCACCAGGTCGACGTCGCGTGCGTAGGTCAGGAGCCTCGCCGCTTCGTTGATCGTGACCCAACGCGCTGCGTCGACCTCGAAGTCGAACCGCAGCGCTCCGCCGACCACCTCCATCACCCAGTACCGCACCGTCTTCGGACGCTTCTTTGCGTCGAGATAGGAGGTCGGCTCGAGCTCCCTCGCGAGCGAGCAGCGTAGCCCCGTCTCCTCCTCGACCTCGCGGACGGCACACTCCTCGTCGCTCTCGCCCGACTCGACCTTGCCCTTGGGGAACGTCCAGTCGTCGTACTGCGGTCGGTGCACGAGAAGCACCTCCGCCTCGGGGCCGACGGTGCGAACCACGATCCCCCCCGCGGCGCGTACGACCTTGCTCAGCGGACTGCCCTCCGGGCCGCCTCGTCGAGCCGCCGCCACATCTCGGGCCACGCCGCACGTGCCACGGCCTTGCGATCCCGCTCGAGCTGCACGAGTCGGCCGGCGGCAAACGCTCCGGCTGGGTCGGAGGCGACCCACGTGCGTATCCGCGCCTCGGCAAAGACGGCGTCCTGATGGTCGCCGAGGATGTCCTGAAGTTGCTTCGCGATCGTCACGAACCGCTGGCCCGGCCGCCCGAGCTCGAACGCGGCGAGGTCGGCGGCGTAGCGCGCTCGCTTGACGGCGATGCGCGAGTGGTGGAGCACGTCGTCGGCGGGATCGTCACCGAGAGCCGCAAACTTCCTCCGCATGCGGCTCGCCTCGCGATGGAAGATCGCTGCGAGCGTGGTCTCGTCTCCGGTCAGAGGGGGCGCAACGGCCCTCTCGAGGCGCTCGAGCAGCGCGAAGTAGCGCGCATCGCCGAGCACCTCGACGACGTCGACGTACGCCTCCTCCCGCTCGTCCTCGAGGGCGATCAGAAGCCCTGCTGCGGGCGCGCCATCGTCACCGAGTGCGGCGACCTCGCTCCGTAGCCGGTCGAGCATCACGTCGAGATCCCGCGCCGGCCCGAGATGCCCGCCCAGCCAACCGAGCTCCTCGCGAAGAGACACGACCCACTCTTTCTCGACGAGAGCTCCTGCTGCTCGGAGAAACGCCCGGAGACGACGGGTCGCCACCCTCAGCTGGTGCAAGTCCTCGGGGTCGACGCCGCGCCGCGTCCCGGGATGGTGACCGAGGAGGTCGCGATACTCGCGACCGAGCGCGACAGCGAGTGCATCGCCGGGCGCGTCGTCCTTCTCGATGAGCTTGCCGGTCGTTTCTGCATCCACGCGCTTGAAGGTCGTTTTTTCGAGCTTCTGCTCCAGCTGACCAATGAAGTGCGAATCGAGTGGGCCGTCGAGCACGAGCACGTTGTAGCCGCGGTCCTGGGCGGCCTGCACGAAGCCGTGCTGGGCCTCGGGGTCGGTGG
>JAJAZN010000164.1 GCA_026785685.1 Thermoleophilia bacterium | reverse complement strand
CGCCTACGAAGTAAGGTCGTGCGCCAGCTCCTTGCAGTCGGGGTCAGGCTTCAGCCTCACCCCTGACGCCGAGTCTGGCCGCCGACCTCACTCCGTAAGTAGCGGCCGCCAACGAGGAAATCCTCCCCTGAAGCCCTCGCTCAAGCGTTGCGAGCGCAGCGATCCCGGCCGCCTCGAAGTGCCGCCCGAACGCCTCCGGTCGCTCGTCCGCCCGCCCGGTCAGCGCCAGAAGCGCGCAGTCCTGACATGTCGCTCGAGCAGGTTCTGCTCGAACCTTGAAGCCGGCCACCGCTGGCCACGACCGAGCCCACCGAGGCGCTACGCGGCCGTGCTACGCGTCAGCTCGACCGTGCGCACGCCCTCGGAGAACGCTCCAAAGCTCTGATCCCAGTGCAGTCCCGGCCAGCGGAACTCCGCCCGCCCCTCACCGACGTGGTAGGCGACGGTGTAGAGCGTGCCGAGGCGGCGGTCGCCGTCCATCGCGAAGAGGGGCGGCTCAAGGAAGCCGTCGACGAACCGATCCGCGCTCCCGGCGTCGGTCACGAGTTTCTCCAGCGTCCGCTGTCGCTCGACGCTCTTCGTCGCCCGGGCGTGCTCTTGCCACTCGATGCTTCGCTGGTGATTCGTTGCGGCAACCGCGCTCGTGAGCTCGACCTCCCGATCCGGGGCGAGGTACGCCGTGCACACGTCGCCACCGAGGTCGACGATCGTCAAGGTGTGAGCGAGGTGGTACGGCAGCCGCCGGAGGGTGGCGCGTGCCTGCTCGGTCGTCTCGCACGTTTCGAGCAGGTAGCGGACGACGATGGGGACACCGAACCCACAGCCCACGACCTTCCGGCCGCCGAACGCGAGCGAGACGGCGAGGCCCGCATCACCTTCAGCTCCTGGCCGACGATCTTGTCCTCGCTCTCGTTCCAGTCGCCTCCGGAGCCGACGAAGAACGTGGTCTGCCCGGAGTCGCCGTACGGCGTCTGGACGACCAGGTCGGTGCCGATCCCACGCTCGGTGGCGAGCGCGAGCAGCTCCTCGTAGGTCTCCGCTCGACCGAGGATGTTGGGCACGCTCGGCACGCCTGCCTCGTCGCCGAGCTGGGTGGTAACGATCGATCTTCGAGTCGAGACGGGTCCGGAGCTCAGCCGAAGGGAACGCGACCTCGAGCCCCGCCTCTGCAGCGAGTCGCTCCGTCTCCTCGTCGAACATCAGAACGACTGCCTTGCCGCCCCCGTTCGCCTTGACGTGGTCGATCACTTCCTTGTGGCCGAGGAGGTAGTTGCAGATCTTCTCGATCGAATCGAATGTCGGCGGCGCGACGTGCTCGGGAACAAAGACGTTCGGGTGAGTGCCGTCGAACGAGTCGTAGTAATTGAGGTACGAGAAGTTCCGCACCCAGCGGTCGATCCCGAGGAGATTGAAGGGCGTCGCCGAGACGAACCAGATCGGCGTCTCGTTCGTGCGGAAGAAGCGCCGGATCTCGCTGATCCCCCGGAGTGGCGCGGGCGCAACACTGCCCGCGAACGCGCGAACGGGTGGCGCATGCACGGGGCGCTCCGCGACTGGTTCTGGATGCCCCGCTCGATGAAGAGTCGCGCGCCCGTCGTCGCGGTCGTCGAGACGAGCGCCGGGGCGGCTCCCTCGAGACTCGCGTAGCTCCTCGAGAGAACGGTCACGAGGGGGTGCTCGAGGTCGATCTCGGATCCCGCGCGCGCAAAGCCGTCGTAACGGACGCGCGGCGGATGGGCAGCAAGGAACGGATGCGTCGAGGCTGCCTCCGCGATCGCCACCTCGACCTTCTCCTGCAGCCATTCGACGGGCTGTCCGGGGAAGAGGGCAAGCCGACAGGACAGCCAGTCGCCGTCGCGCACGGCGGAAAAGGGAGGCGTGCGCCAGAGGCTCGTCGCGGCGGGAGCAACGACGTCGATGTGACCGTTGAGGACGAGAGACCGCCCACCCTCTCCTGCCGGAAGCCAGTCGGCCATCACGTTGCTCTTGCCGGAGACTTCCCACGAGAACGGCGAGGCCGCGGGATGGTTGTGCAGCATCTCGGCGTCGAGGGGCTGGTCGAAGGGGTCGAGTCCGATCTCGCGGAACGCCTCGCGCATGACCTCCTGGCCAGGCTCCTCGTTGCCAAGAGTGGTCGGCGCCTCGACGAGGCGAACGAGCACCTCTTCCATGTACGCAGATTCGGCAGCGACGGCCGCGGCGATCTCGACCGCGGCACCGTCGGCGGCCGTCTGTCCCCTGCCCGGTATCGGGCGAGGGTACCAGCGGATGTCGGCGGCAGTCCGTATCCTGCGGCGGTGACCGAGGCATGATCGAAGCCGACAAGGCCTCCCGTTCGACCACGCACTCGGCTGGCCGAAACGACCTGCTCATCGCCCTGACGCTGTCGGATCTGCGGGCGCGCTACGGCCGCGGCGGCTGGCAGGTCATGAAATGGCTGCTCGATCCGTTCTTCGCCACCGGCGTCTATCTCGTCCTTGTGACGTACGTCGTCGATCGGCCCGGCCCCGCCCCCGGTCTGAGCATCGCGTGCGCCACCGTCCCCTTCCAGCTCATCATCGCGAGCGTCGTCAACGGGCTCAGCTCGGTTCAGCTCCGCCACTCGATCGTTCTCAACACCCCCATCGACCGCCCGATGATCCCGCACGCCGGAGTGATAACCGAGACCGTCGTTTTCGGCTCCT
>JAJAZN010000163.1 GCA_026785685.1 Thermoleophilia bacterium | reverse complement strand
TGCATGTACTCGCTGCAGTTGGCGACGAGTACGCCGTCGACGATGTAGGAGTGATGGAGAGGCTCGGTGAGGTTGAAGACGACCTCCTGCCCATCCTGCTCCCGGGAGACGAGCGTGACGCCCGGCTTGGTCGCATACCGGGTTGTGCCGCTGAGCAGCTGCTCGAGCGTGGCCTGCTTGCGCGGGGTCGAGAATCCGATCGCCTCGGCGAAGCGGTCGAGGTCGGAGCCGGTGATCCGCAGGTCGAAGCCCTGGCCTGAGCTGTACTCGACGTGCGTGCCGTCCAGCCGTGTGTAGTCGAACTTCTGCGCCTCCGAGCCCGAGACCGAGTAGATCCGACCGCGGATGCCGAAGACGCTCAGGAGCCGCTGCACGTCGCGGAGCAGCGCGTCGCTACGGCTGCCGAGGCCGACGTAGCGACTGGACTTCCCGCCCTCGGTCCGTGCGACGCAGCCGTCGGCGCCGAAGAGGCCGCGCAGGAAGGCCGCCTGCACCGTTGGAGGTGCTGTGAACACGCTCGCCGGCACACGCTTTCCGGCCGCCTTCGCGCTCGACACACCGAGGGAGCGAAACAGTTGACGCACCGCGTCGCTGCCCGCCCGGAGCTGCCGCGTCCCGTTCGGCATCTCTTGCACCGAGATGCCGCCGATCAACTCGCGCAGCAACTCCTCGTGCGAAGCGGCCGTGCCGTCCTCGACGTCGTCGTCGCCGTAGATCCAGCCAGTTTGGACGTCGGTCAGCCAGCCGTCGCCGACGAGGTGGCCCGTCAACTCGCCGAGCCCCACGGTCCAGCGGTCGGGCAGCTCCTGCTCGACGACGGAGCCGCCACGTGCGAACGAGCGAGCGACCGCCTCGACTTTGACAGGGAGCGCCCACGAAGCGTCTTCCGCCGGCGTTGGCGTGTCGTTCAGCTGCACGAGGTCGTCGTCCGTGAGGGAGTCGGCCTGGACGTAGCCGCGGTTGACGGTCCACAGGCGATGGCTGGGCGTGCAGCGAAGCTCGCGGCCGTCCGAGAAGCGGAGGCGGAGGATCTCCTTCACACCGTTCCTCATCACGGCAAGTGGCTCCGTCGCCGCGACGCCCTCGCCCGGCGTCTTCCCCGTTGCGTGGTGCGTGTAGACGCGGAACGACTCACCCGCTTCAGCGCGCTCGTAGACCTCGGCGAACGTCAGCATCCCGAGCGAGGTGTGGACACGTGCGTCGCCCGGGAAGCAGGGGTTCGACGCGTTGATCCGGCCCGTGTTCGGGCTCGTGTGCCACGCGTTGATCGTCGTGTCGTACTGCACGCCCGGATCGGCGCACTGCCAGGAGGCCTCCGCGATGTCCTTCATCAGATCACGCGCGGCAACCGAGCGGACGACGGAGCCATCCGTGCGGGCGGTGAGGTTCCACTCCTTACCCTCGACGACGGCCTCCATGAACGCGTCCGTGACGCGCACCGAGTTGTTGGCGTTCTGGTACTGGATCGAGCCCCAGTCGGGCGAGTCGAGCGACATGTCATAGCCCGCCTGCTCGAGCACGCGAGCCTTGCGCTCTTCCTTGGCCTTGCACCAGATGAACTCGTCGACGTCGGGATGATCGATGTCGAGCACGACCATCTTCGCCGCGCGCCGCGTCTTGCCGCCCGACTTGATCGTACCGGCGGACGCGTCGGCGCCGCGCATGAACGAGACCGGACCGGATGCGTAGCCACCCTTCGACAGTTGCTCCTGCGAGGAGCGCAGACGAGAGAGGTTGATGCCCGATCCCGAGCCGCCACGGAAGATGACGCCCTCGCGGCGAATCCAGTCGAGGATCGAATCCATCGAGTCGTCGATCGAGAGAATGAAGCACGCTGAGCACTGCGGCTTCTCCTCGAACCCGACGTTGAACCACACGGGAGAATTGAAGGACGCGATCTGGTTGACGAGGATCGCCTTCAGCTCGGCCTCGAACGTGTCGGCCTCTTCGGTCGTCGCGAAGTACGCGCCCTGACGACCCCAGCCGCCAATCGTGTCGACGACCCGGCCGATCATCTGCTTCACAGAGCGCTCGCGCTCGGGGGAGGTCATGCGACCGCGGAAGTACTTCTGGGAGACGATGTTCGTTGCCGTCTGCGACCAGAACTTGGGGAACTCGACGTCCTTCTGATCGAAGGCCGGACCGTCCTTGCCCGGGATCAGGGCGTGGCGCGATTCCCACTCGATCTCGTCGAACGGGTCGCGGCCGGGGATCGTGAAGAAGCGCTGTGGGGTGATGCTCGCACTGTCGTCGGCCACAGTGTTGACGTAGTCATCCGTCGTGAGGAGCGTTGCTGCCGTCTCGACTGCTGGTGTTGCCTTCGTGGTTGCCATGCCTGCCTCCCGGCCGTCCGTCGATCAAGGGAAAATGTCCTCCGTCCCGCGTGGTGCGACGCTGGGAGGGATTCGGGATGCTAGGAGGTGCATCGGACGGCACCCGTTTTTCGCCATTTTGATGCAATTTGCAGGAAAATGGCGCCCCAGTCGGTCGACAGAGTTTACCGGTGGGGCTAGGCGGCGGGCGGTGGTGTTGCCGAACCGTCGTCGTCCGCGTCGCCGTTCATGCGGCGACGGAGGTAGCTGGCCGAGCCGGCGGCGAGCAGGAGAACGGCGAGTCCGCCGAGCACGAGCAGCGGAACAGGGACCGATGACGGGCCCGACGTGTTCGTCGCTGTCGTGTCCGTCCCGGTCGTATCCGTCTTCGTCGTGTCTGTTTCCGTCGTGTCGGTCTTCGTCGTGTTTGTTTTCGTCGTGTCTGTCTTCGTCGTGTCGGTCTTCGCCGGCGTTGGATCCTGGCCACCCGGGTCAGGCTTTCCCTGCTTCGCGTACGCCAAGGCGCGACCGATCTCGTCCTCGGCGTTCCCGTAGATGAGGACGTCAGGAGGGAGGTTCTTGATCGCCTCGGGGTAGCACGGGAGTGGGTAAATCTTGTTGACGCGACCGTCGTCGAACCAGTCGTCGATCACCTGCTGATAACACGGCTTCTGCTTTGCCATCGCAGGCGGGCTGAGAACGGCCGACGCGGCAAGAAGGCTCAGAGCCACGAGGCCGAGCAGAACTGCACGATGGGGGCGGGGGAGTCGAAGCACGGTGGGGTCGGCACGCGGGTGCCCAGAGTCTTACAAGTCTCCCGGCTGCCATTGAGTCAGTGGTATGTGGAGGGTAAACGAATTGTAAGTATTGGCGGTCGGGGAACCGACCCGTCGTGGTGGTACCGTGCCCCGCGATGGACGGCGCCTCACGCTCGATGCGTCCCGACCTCGCTGCGGCGATCCTCGTTGCCACCAGTGTGCTCGTCGTATGGGCGTTCTTCGCCGGAGGTGCGTCGGGCGTGAGCGCGATCGCGACGCTTGGCTTCGCGGCACTGATTGTCGCGACGCTCCTTCTGGTCTGCTGGACGCGCGGGGCCGTGGTTGTACCTCGCCTCGATCGTGCAGGGTTCGTCGCCGTCGTTTCCGCGATGGCTCTCGTGGTGTGGACAGCGCTGACCGTCTGGTGGTCGATCGCAGGCGACCGTTCCTTCGACGCGCTCGGCAAGGGCCTCGTACTTCTCGCCTTCGGCGTCGTCGGACTGGCGGCGGCGGTTCGGCCCGGACGTCCCGTCACGGCCGTGGCGCTCGTTCTCGCAGCCGCGCTTGGTGCGGCTCTCTGCTGGGCGCTACTCGGCAAGGTGGTGCCTTCGCTTGGGCCGGACGATGCGGGCCGCGTCACGCGGCTACGGGGCTCGATCGGCTACTGGAACGCACTTGCGCTTCTCGCCGACGCTGCGCTCGGCCTCGGACTTTGGCTTGTCGCGACGGTGCGCGATCGCTTCGGCCGTCCTCTCGGCGCACTTCTCCTCTACATCGCGACGCTCACGATTCTCCTCACCCAGTCTCGCGCCGGACTGGTCGCGGGAGTCACGGTGGTGGCGCTCGTGCTGGCACTGTCGCCGGGTCGCGTGGAGGCCTCGCTCTTCGCTCTCCTCGCCTGCGGGTCGGGACTTCTCGTTGCGGGCTGGGCTTTCACGCAGCCCGCGCTCGTAGAGGACGGATCTGCTTCGGTCGAGCGTGTCTCGAGCGGCACGACCCTCGGCGTGCTGAGCCTGCTCGGCATCGTGGTCGTGCTCGTCGCCGTGAGCAAGGTACCCGTCGTGCGACTCGTCGAGACGCGGCGACGAACGGTCGTGCGGGCCCTGCTCTCCGCCGTGGCGATCCTGTTCGCAGTCGGGCTGCTCGGTCTCGTGGCGACCGTCGGGAACCCTGTCAGGTGGGCCGGGAACCAGCTCGCGAGCTCGGGTGAGGTCGTCAACCGCCCCGGTCGTCTCGGCGAATTCGGCACCAACGGTCGGTCGGTCTGGTGGGGAGAGGCGTGGCAGATTTTCCGCGCGCATCCGGCGGGAGGGACAGGAGCCTCGACGTTCGAGATCGCGCGCAAGCGCGTGCGGAGCAATGCGCAGCCCGTCAGCTCCCCTCACAGCGTTCCGCTGCAGCTCCTGTCGGAGACGGGCCTGCCCGGGTTCGTGCTGGGCCTGACCTTCGTCGTCGGGCTCGTTCTCGGGATCCGAGCGACGCTCGGTCGCCTCGAGGACGGCGAGCGCGGGGCTGCCGTCGGCCTGGTCGGCCTGCCGCTGGCCTTTGGCCTTCACGCGCTTGTCGATCTGGATCTCGACTTCCTCGCGGTCGCTGCTCCGACCCTGCTCGTTGCTGCCGTGCTCCTCGGCGCCGGTCGGCAGTCCGCAGGTCAGGCAGGCGGGCTCGTTACGGCCGGGGTCGTCGTCGCTGCGGTCGCAGCTGCCTGGGTGCTCGTGGCCCCTGCGCTCTCGACGCGCTCGGTGGAGCGCACCTACGCGCAGATCGCGGCGGGCAGGATCGACTCGGCCGGGTCGGTCGCGCGGCGCGGGCAACGGCTGAACCCGCTCGCCCCGGATCCACTCTACGCGCGAGCCGCGGTCGCGACAGCAGCCGACGACGCCCCGGGAGCCGATGCGTTCCTCCTTCGAGCAACACGCCTCCAGCCGAAGAACCCAGCCACCTGGTACGAGCTCGGGCTGTTCCGGTCGATCAGGGGCGACCTCTGTGGTGCGTACTACGCGCTGAACGCCGCGTACACGCTCGACCCGAACGGGTCCTTCGCCCGCAACGAGCTGGAGCGCGCGAAGGCAGCCGTCAACGACCCGGAGAACCCCGCCTGCGGTCGGTGACGGGGAGCTAGCTGCCGAGAACGACGATCGCGTGCGAGCCGTGGAGTTGCGCCACGCGGAGGCCGTCGAGTGGCCCGACGATCTTGATCCCGAGGTCGCGCGCAAGACGGCGGCCTTCACCCTCGAACCCCCTGCGGTACATCACGAGCGTGCGAGTGAAATCGGAACTGGGCGCGTTTGCGACGCCACCGATGCGATAGCCGCGTCGTGTTGCCCTGGCGGCTGTCGCCGCCGCCGCGCCCTGCCTGCTCCCGCCATTGAGGACGACGACGGAGACGCGCGTGCGCGGGAGGTGGGCAGCCGGAATTGCGGTTCGACGAACTGTCGTCCCGGAGGAGCTCGTCCCGGACTTGACGGCCGCTGACTTTGCGACGGCCGCCTTCTGGGCGGGCTTCGCCGATGTGGCGGTCGACGCCTTCGCGATCAGAGCGCCGCCGACGACGATCAGGACGAGCAGTTCCACCGCCGCGATCGCGGCGGCCACGAACGCTGCCATGCGCCAGGGGCGCACGAGCTGCTCGTTGTGATGGAAGGAGACGTCCACGGCGGAATCCTTCGCCCGGAAGTGCTGCGCTCCTTCTTTGTCCGGTTAGCCGAGCGGAGGGAGCGCGGCCCAGGTGGCAGCGATGCCGGCCGTGAGCGACATCTCCGCGCGGAAGCCGAGCGTCGCCGCTGCGTGCTCTCCGTCGAGAACGCTTCGCAAGAGCTCGCCCGGCCGTTCTGCCTCGTGCACGGCAGTCGCATCCGATCCCGTGACCTGTCGGCACGCATCGTAGAGCTCGAGGACGGTCGTTGCGATTCCCGTGCCGACGTTGAACACACCGCCGACGTCGCCGTCGAGTGCCGCGATCGTGGCGCGGGCGACGTCACCGGCGTAGACGTAGTCGCGGCTCTGCGAGCCGTCCCCGAAGATGCGACATTGCTGCTCGGCCTGGAGCCGGCCGAGGAAGATCGCGACGACGCCCGCCTCGCCGTGGGGGTTCTGTCTTGGGCCGTAGACGTTCCCGAAGCGCAACGCGACATGGGGGACGTCGTGGAGCCGGGCGAAGGCACCGAGGTAGCCCTCGGCGGCGAGCTTCGCCGCACCGTAGGGGGAGAGCGGCAGGCAAGGATCGTCTTCGCGGGCCGGCCGTGGGCACTCGCCGTAGATCGCGCCGCCGGTCGATGCGAAGACCACCCGAGCGCGGACGAGTCGGGCAGCTTCGAGCACGTTCACGGAGCCGAGGACGTTGATCGCGGCATCGCGGTACGGCTCCTCGACCGAAACGCGCACGTCGGCCTGCGCCGCGAGATGGACGATCGACCGTGCGTCCACCTTCCGGACGATCTCGTCGAGTGGCTCACGGATGTCGTGCACATGAAGTGATACTCCGGCGGGAACGTTCGCGCGGAAGCCCGTCGAGAGATCGTCGACGACGTGCACCTCGTCACCTCGCTCGAGGAGCGCCTCGACGATGTGCGAGCCGATGAATCCGGCTCCTCCGGTGACGATGACCGCCATCGCCGTAATCTACTGGAAGATGTTCATCACCTTCGAAGGGCTCGACGGCTCCGGAAAGACGACCCAGGTTCACCTGCTCGCTGCGCGCCTCGAGGCCGAAGGTGCCGAGATCGTGATCACGCGAGAGCCGGGCGGAACCCCGCTCGGTGAGGAGATCCGCGATCTCGTGCTGCACGGCGGAGACATGGCACCGTGGGCCGAGGCCGCTCTCTACGCAGCCTCCCGGGCACAGCACGTCGAGGAGCTGATCCGGCCCGCGCTCGCCCGGGGAGCGACCGTGCTGTGCGATCGATACGTCGACTCGTCCGTTGCGTACCAGGGGATTGCGCGGGGCCTCGGCCTCGAACGGGTGCTCGAGCTCAACCTTGCGGCCGTGGGCGGACTGATGCCCGACCGCACGATCCTGATCGACATCGAGTCCGGTCGTGCCGTCGCTCGGATGAGCGAGGATCGCGACCGGATCGAGCGCGAGGATGACGGATTCCACGGGCGCGCAGCCGATGGCTACCGGCAGCTCGCCGCGCGCTTTCCCGAGCGCTACGTGACCGTCGATGGAACCGTCGCGCCCGAGCTGATCGCCGAGGAGATCTATGGAGCCATTCGCCGGAATCCCTGAACAGGCCGAGGCGAAGCGGCTGCTCTCCTCTGCGCTCGCCGACGGAGATGCGCACGCGTTTCTCTTCCATGGCTCTGCGGGAGTCGGGAAGGAGGCCGCCGCGTTCGCGTTCGCCGGGGCTCTGTTGGGAGACCCGCGCCGGGTTACCGAGCGCACGCATCCCGACCTCAGGGTCGTGGAGCCGCTCGGCGCCATGATCCGGATCGCCGTCATGCGCGAGCTCCACCACGCCCTTCACCTGCGGCCGTTCGAAGCGGATCGCCGCGTCT
>JAJAZN010000162.1 GCA_026785685.1 Thermoleophilia bacterium | reverse complement strand
GGTCGGCTCGTCGGCGATCAGGAGTCTTGGATGACTCGCGAGAGCGGCGCAGAGCGCGATGCGCTGCTGCTCACCGCCCGACAGCTCGGACGGTCGCGCGGTGGCGCGGTCGCGCAGCCCGACGCGCTCGAGGAGCGCGTGCGAGCGCGAGAGCCGATCACGATCGGCGACCCCTTGGAGCCCGAGCGGCACCGCGATCAGCTGCTCCGCGGTCAACTCACCCGCGAGGGCGCGCCAGTAGTGCTGGTCGGCGTAGCCGAGCGTTTCGGCGCGATACTGCGCCAGGCCGCGCTGCGAAAGCAATCCAAGATCGATATCCGCGACCGTAATGCTGCCTGCACCTACCCGCTCGAAGCCGGCAATGACACGCATCAACGTCGTCTTGCCGGAACCGCTCGGGCCGAGGACGACGCAGACCTCGCCCTCGTCGATGTCCAGCGTCAGCCCCTGCAGAGCGGCGACACCCCCGTCGGCGCCGGGATACACGCAGAACAGGTCACGGGCCTCGACGAGGCTCATGCGCCGCTCTCCTGCGAACGAACAGGGCCGCGATCACTCCGGAAAGCGCGGCGCGTTGCAAGCGCGACGAGGGCAGCGGCAACAAGGAGGTACGCGATCGCGGCGACTCCCACGACTCGCAGATCGAACGACGTTTGCAGCGGCAGCTGCGTCGTTGCAGCACGAGCCGTGACGGCGACAACCCGTGTCACGAGCAGCGCGAGGAGAAGGCCAGCGATCGCGCCTGCGAGGACTCCGGCGATGCCGACGACGAGCGCACGGACGCGAACGATCCGCCGAAGGAGCGACGGGGAGGCGCCCTGCGCCTCGAGGTCGTAGAGATCCCCCTGGTCGTCGCGCAAGTCGGTGCGCACGGTGAGCGCAAGGCCGAGCGCAGCGAGGAGCAGCGCGACGATCGCGGCCGAGTCCAACGCGAGCAGGGTTCCGTAACCGAGTGGGTCGTCACGCGCCTCGTCGAGCAGAGCGAGCCTGGAAACCGCCTCGACACCGCGGAACGGCGAGCGGGCGAGCGTCGCCACTGCATTTCCGACCTCGGAGTCGGGTACATCGAGCCAGACCTCGTTCGTGCGGCCGGCGCCGGGAACCTGCGTGTTGACCGCCGTACGAAGCGCCTCGATATCACCGACCACCGCCTCGCCCTCGGTACCGGGGAAGCGGTCGATGATCGCTGCGACCTTGACGGGAATCTGCCTCCCGCCGACGGCGAGTGCGAGCTCGCCGCCCACGCCGCCCGCGAGGATCCCGAGCCGCGGCGTCACGATCACCTTCGGCGCCGCGGAGTCTGTCACCTGAGGCGCGCGAAGGCGCGCGTCGCTCTGTTGCGAGATGCGATAGGCCAACGCGACACCACCCGGCACGGACCGCGGGACGACGCCACCTTCGCCGACCCACGATGACGCCCCAAGGCCGGTGAGTCGCAGTCGCCCGGCAAGAGCCACACCTGCGTCGGCGCCGCGATCGGTCAGCCGGGGAGACACGAGGTCGAGCGCCACGAGCGTCCCGCCGCGCAGCCGCTTCGGCAGGAGCCGGTCGACGCGGGTCGGTGCGTCCGCGGCGAGAGTACCGAGATCGACGGACGAGTACCGGCCGTCCGGCGATGCGATCGTCGCCCGGAGTGAAACGATTCCCGGCCCGGCCCGGAAGGTCAATCGCGAGCCGAGCCGGATTCCCTGCACCGCGATCGGGGACGATGGCCGCACGAGCGTTGCGAGCTCCGAGCGTGAACGGTCGGAGAAGTCGTCGCGCCAGCCGCTCACACGCGGGATCTCGTCGGCAGGCAATCCGAGCATCGTCACGCCACCGATTCCCTCGGCGTTCCCCGTCCCGGTTCGAACGCGGAGGATGGGAACCACCTTCGAGCCCCCGGCCACCGCGCCATATCGCTCGAGCGACGCTGCGTCGAGCACGGGGACGAGTGACCGCAGATCCTCCCGCACGACGACATCGAGAGGCACGGCGAACGATGCCTGATCCTGTTCGGCCTGAACGAGTGTCGAGCGGTAACCCTCGGCGAGCAGCGCGAGGGCGAAGGCAAGCGTGAGAAAGGCAACGGTCACTCCCGCGGCACCCGGGCCACGGCCGAGCGTCACCGCGGCGAGTCGCGTGCCGACACTTCGTCGCGAGAGGCGTCCGGCCACGCGCACGAGCGGCCCGAAGAGCCGCGCTGCGGCAACGGCGGCCGCGAACGCAATCAGGCCCGGGAGCAGAAGCAGCACGAATCCGGATGACTGGTCGTACGCGAGACGCGAGGTGTCAGCGGCACCACCGGCGAGCGATGCCAGCACAATCGCAAGGGCAACGATCGCCGCGACGTCGACAGGCCCGATGCGCTTCCCGGCTCTTGCGGACACGGCCGTGGAAACCGCGATCACGGTTGTCGCGAGCACGATCACCGAGGCGGCGAGCGCGAGGCCGGTGGACGAGAGAACGCCCTCGCGAAGAATCGCCCGGATCGGCGCACCGGCCCGCTCGGCCACAACGACGGCGACGCCCAGGCCGAGGAGCCACCCGACGAGTGTTCCGGCCCCTGCGACGAATGCGCTCTCGACCACGGTCAGGAGCCGCAGATGCCAGCGTCGCGCGCCGTACCAGGTGAGGCGCCGCCGGGCCGCCTCGAGATCGCGACGCATGCCGCGGGCAGCCAGAACGGCAAACGCGAAGAGCAGCGCGGCTGCCTCGCCGCCCACGAGCAGCAGTCGGCGACCTGCCAGGTTTGCCGACCGTTCCGTTGCCCGAAGCTCCTCGACCGGTGCCTGGACGCTGTAGCCGATCGACCCTGCCGATAGCGCCGCGCGAGCGCGCTCGCTCTTGCCGACGAGGTCGCCGATCTCCCACAGCCGCGGGTTTCCGGCAGCAAGGGGCCAGACCCAGGCGTAGCTGCGATAGGTGTTGGCGAGCGCCGGCGAGCGCGTGAGGGCGTCGATCCCCTCTGCGACGACGAGCGGTGCCGGGGCAGGACGGTGGTACTCCGCGCTCTGCTGGAGCGCCGGGGCGATCTCGCGGTCGGCGAGCGCGTTATCCGTCGGTGCGAGGAAGTCGCCGAAGAGTCGGCTCGAGCGAAGGGTCGCCGTTCCCACCTCGACGAGCCTGAGGCCCGGAGCGTCGGGCAGCGCACCTGACCCTCTCAGGCGCACGACCTCGCACCGCTCGGCGGTACATCTGCGAGGGAGGCGACCGCTCGTGAGCGTCACGTGTGGCGCAAGTCCCTCGACCCCTGCGAGTGAGACGAAGCGGCCGGCGACGGTGCTCTCACGGAAGAGAACGATCGGCGTCGGCCCCTGGAGCCCCAATCCGGACAGGCCCGAGCGAGCGGCCTCGTCGATCCGTGCGTATGCCTGATCTGTGCCGATCGGAGACCCGAACCACACGGCGCGAACCGACCGCGAGGCAGCCGGAATGCGCTCCACCGCCTGAGAGACGCTGCGATCCTGCGCGATCGTCGTTCCGGCGAGGACGCCGACGAGAACCGCTGTCCCGATCGCGATGCCGAAGGCTGCGAGCAGCGCACCGGACGAGCGCCTCCGAACGCGCCTCCAGCCGAGGGCGACGACGTAGAGAGCAGCTCGGGCCTCGCTCCGTTCCCTGGCGGCATCCGCCATGTGAACGAATGCCTCAGACCTTGCCGCGGACGCCGTGCACCGGCCTGCCGGCCGCCTCCCAGGCGTAGTACGAGGCGCTCGGGCCGAACGATCGCTCGTACGAGACGACCCGTGGGTTGCGCCCGACCTCGAGGGCGCGCTGGGCGTGCCAGAGGAGGTTCGGGTCGTCCCGCTCCTCCCAGACGAGAACGAGGTGGGCGGCGGTCATGTGCGCCGCGACGAACGTGCAGCCCGGCGCGGGGCAGGGAAACGGGTCGGTGCGCACGCAGTACCAGTCGTCATAGTCACCTGATCCGTCGTCCTCCCAGAGCTCTTCATTCTCGACGGCCTGCTCCTCGTCGAGCAGCAGCGATCCGCGCTCTGGACTCTCGTGTTTGCTCACCGGCGCACGATAACCTCAGCGTGGCTGTTCGGGGGCAGAAATGCGCCGAGGCCCCCGGCACTTGTGCACGGAGGCCTCGCCGCGTCGGTTGCCGGCTGGGAGGAAAGGCCGGCTAGCAAGCAGCTACTGGGAGGGTGTAGTCGGCTGCTGCCCGAGTGTCACGGTGACGGTCTTTGCCCCGCCACCGCGGTAGATCTTCAGATCGATCTTGTCCCCTGGCTTGTGTGCTGCGATCACGTCGCGGAGCTCGTCGATCGAGGTCACGGGAGTGCCGTCGGCGGCGACGATGATGTCGCCACCCATCCGGAAGCTCTGACCGGCGACGACAACCTGCTGCGTGCCGGCCTTGAGCCCTGCACCGGCTGCGCCGGAGCCGCTTGCGACGGTCTGGATGAAGAGTCCCTCGGTGACGGGGAGCTTGTACGACGCTGCGATCTCGGAGGTGACCTCTGCAGCCGAAACACCCAGGTACGAGTGCTGCACCTTGCCGTTGTCGAGGATCTGCGCAACCACCTTGTCGACGGTGTTGGAGGGGACGGCGAACCCGATGCCGACGTTGCCGTCGCCCGAGCCGCCCGTCTCGATCTGGGAGTTGACACCGATCACGGCGCCGCGCGAGTTGAGGAGCGGGCCACCGCTGTTGCCGTGGTTGATCGCGGCGTCGGTCTGGATCACGTGATCGATGGAGTAGCCGTTCGGCGCCTGCACGTTGCGCTGCAGTGCGCTGACGATGCCGGACGTCACGGTCCGCTCGAGGCCGAACGGGTTGCCGATCGCGACGACCGGGTCACCGACCTCAACCCGCTTCGACTCGGCGAGCGCGAGTGGCGTCAGGGCGTTCGGGTCGGTGTCGACGTCGAGGACGGCGAGGTCGGTGGACGGGTCGCTGCCGACAAGTGTCGCCGTCAGCGTGTCATCGTTCGAGAAGCGCACCTTGATCGAGGTTGCGCCCTCGATTACGTGATAGTTCGTGACGATGTGCCCCTCGGTGTCGATCACGAAGCCTGACCCGAGTGACGTGCCCGAGGACTGCGCCTGGCCGCGCTCGGAGGTGGAGCCGCCGACGGTCGAGGTGACCTGGACGACCCCGGGACCGCTCTGCTTGTAGATCTCGTTCACCGACAGCGCGGTGCCCGCAGCAGTCGGAATCGTGGTCGAGCCGCTGGTCGAGGGGCGCACGATGGTCGTCGACGTGCTGCTGTCGAACGCACGGGTAGCCGCGGCGCCGCCGAGTACGGCGACGCCACCGAGCACGGCGGCAGAAAGGTAGAGAGCGAAGGATCGGATGCCGGAGCCCGAGCGCGGTGCCTCGGGGGCGGGCGGAGTGACGGGTGGGGTGGAAGTCGTTGAGTCCATGTCACTGTTATACGGGTGGCATCGTGAACGACGCATTGCTCGCGGTTAAGTCGGTGTTGCGGCCCGATAGGAGCCGCCTGTGAGACACCGGACTACCGCAATCGACATAGAGTGGAGTGTCCCGCAACGATCGGTTCCGCTTGAACGTCGCGGGACGCCCACTAGCGACCGAGCTCGACGGCGACCTCCACAAGCGCGCGAACATCGTCGTCGGTCGTGCGGAAGTTGACGAAGCAGGGTCGCAGACCGACCTTCTCGTCGATCGTCGCAGGGGCGACCCAGACGCGCCCGTCGTCCTGGAGCGCACGGACGAGTCGGGCGTTCTCGGCGTTCAGATCTCCTCCGGATCCGAGGTACCGAAACGGGACGATCGAAAGCGGCGGCGGGCCACAGAGAGGCTCGAGCAAGTCGTGTTCGACGACGAGGTCGTAGAGCAGCCGGGCCTGTCGGAGGTTGTCCTCGACGGCGTCCCGAAACGCCTGGGCACCGTGAGCTCGGAAAGCCAACCAGAGCTTGAGCGCGCGAAACGGACGCGAGTACTCGAGCGTGATGTCCACCATGTGGCCCGAGCGCTCGTGCGGAATGTATGCCTCCTCGTGCGAGAACGCCTGCGCGAGGTCGCCCCGATTGCGAACGAGCAGCACTCCGCACGCCTTCGGGAGATAGAGCCACTTGTGGGCGTCGAGCGTGACGGAGTCCGCCCGGTCGAGACCGGCAAACAGGTGCCCAGCGGACGGGGTCGTCGCCGCGGGAAGGCCGTAGGCGCCGTCAACGTGAAGCCAGACTCCGGCCTCCGTGCACACGTCTGCCAGCGCCTCGATCGGGTCGCAGGCACCGGTCAACGTCGTTCCTGCAGTCGCGATAACGGCGATCGGGGTGCGACCGGCGGCGCGATCCTCTCTGATCGCCGCCTCAACCGCCCCGGGAACGAGACGTCTGTCGACGTCGATCGGGAGCGACCGCACGTTGCTCGACCCGACGCCGAGAAGCTCCGCCGCACGTTCGATCGAGTAATGCGCCTCATCCGAGCAGTAGATCGTCGGCGAGACGCTCCCGAGCCCGCTGCGTCGGGAACCGGGGACTGCGCGCTCGCGCGCCGCCGCGAGGGCTGTCATGTTCGACACGGTGCCGCCGCTCGTGAAGGCTCCGGCGCCGGCCGGGAAGCCGACGAACTCGGCCACCCAGCGGATCGCCTGATCCTCGATCTCGGTCGCCGCCGCGGCCCAGACGGCCATGTTCGCATCGAAGCACGAGGCAAGCAGATCACCGAGCACGCCAACCTCGAGGCCCGACGACGCAACGAATGCGAAGTAGCGGGGACGCGGCTGCGCGAGCGACTGGTCGAGCGCGCGCCGTGCGTCTTCCAGCACCTCGAGGACGGCCGTGGGAGACTCGGGCAGTGCTGCGGTGAGCAACGCCCTGAGGTGCGATCCGATGGGAGGCTGCTGCGGCCGAGCCTCGTCGAAGCTGTTCCACGCCTCGACGACGATCTCTGACGCACTATGCAGCGCGACTTCGCGCGGGACGTCGAGGCGGAGTGTCACGCGTGCAGAGTAGAGACGTCTGCGGCCACGCGTCCGTCGGCCGTGACCGAGGCTCCGACGACAACGATCGGATCGAGAGCGGGGCCCTCGAGAGCGACACCGTCCGTCAGCGAGAACAGTGCTCCATGACAGGCACAGCGGATCGCCTCGCCCTCGAGCCACCCGTCGCTGAGAGGACACTCCTCGTGGGAGCACCAGGTCTCGAACACGACATAGCGCCCTTCGACCCGTGCGACGACGAGCGAGAGCCCGCCTGCGGTCGCCTCGCGCAGCTCGCCGTCGGCGAGATCGGCGGGGCCAAGATCGACATTGTGCTCGCCGCTCGCGGTCATGCGTCCCAGTGGACGTGGAGGTGTTGAGGTGCGCGGAACTCCCAGCCGTTGAAGACGGGCGGCCGATCGGGATCGGACCGAAGGCTCGGTAGACGCTCGAAGAGTCGCTGCACCGCGATCCGCATTTGCACGCGCGAGAAGTGGTGTCCCGAGCAGAAGTGAGGGCCGAACCCGAAGGCGCCGTGGTTGCGGCTGGGTCGAGCCAGGTCGTAGGCATCCGCCGTCGGCCCCCAGACCTCCTCGTCACGGTTGGCCGAGGAGACGAGCGCCCCCAGGTTCGCCCCGACAGGAAGCGGGACGCCGCCGAGCTCCGTCTCGACCCTGACGCGCCGCGTCTGTGTCCCGATCGGGGCAACCCAGCGCAACCCCTCCTCGATCGCGTCGCGCGCGAGACCGGCCGGATCGAGGGCCACTGCCCCTGCCTGGCCCGACTCGAGCAGGCCGGCAACGGTCGTCCCGGCTGCGTGCCCCGGCTCCTGCATCCCCCCGAGCAGGATCACCTTCAACGTCGGCAGGATCGTCGCCACACGCTCGTCGAAGGATCCCTCCGCATGCTGCAACATCGTCGAGATCGTGCTCGCGTCGGGCACCTCCCAGAGCCGTTCGAGAATCGGCGCGAGCGTACGATCGATCTCTTCGCCGGTCGCATCCGCGATCTCCCAGCGCGCTGGATCGTCCTCGAAGTTGACCGCGCCCTGCGCGAGGCCGTGGAACCATCGGCGCAGCGTGTCGCCGTCGATCTCGGCGAGTCCCAGCATGCTCCCGAGCGAGAGCACGGAGATCGGCTCGAAGTACTCGCTCATCAGCTCGGCCTCGCCACGGTCCGCGAGGGCATCGAGGAGTCCTTCGACGATCGGAGCGACGAGATCCGGGGAGGTCGCCTCGACGACGCGGGGCCGCAGAGACGGATCGAGCATGGCGCGGAGCTTCTTCTGCGGCTCGCCGTCGAGGACGAGGATGCTCGGCCCGCCCATGACGCGGTTCAGCGGGGACGGCGAGACAGCCGAGTCGATCCGGTCCGTGTGGGACGCGGCGAAGTCCACGTCGGCCCAGCGTGTGACGAACCAGAGCCCGACCGCCGGGACGAAGCACACCGGGGCCTCACGGCGCATCCGTGCGTAGATCGGATAGGGATCCGTATCGAGTTGCTCGACCGTGATCCTGCTCGCCCACTCCTCGATCGCGCTCATGATGCACCATCCTGGATGATCGCCCTCGCTTCGCGCAAGCGGCGCGGCGCGTCGACGACGAGAACGCAGACGGGGGTGCCCGACGCGTCTCTGCCCACATGAAGCCCGTCCTCGTCGGCCCACGCCGAGACCGCTCCGGCAAAGCCGACCTCGGCCAACCGTCGCGGTCCGATGTCGCTCCACCAGTAGGGCAGCCGCTCGTACGGGCCGCCCTTTCCGGCGATCGAGTCAGCGACGTGCTCGCCGGTGCCGATCGCGGCATCCCAGTGGGGGAAGCGCATCAGCCCGAAGTGCGCGTGCGGCACGAGCACGAGGTCGCCACACGCGTAGACGCGCTCGTATCCCGGGACGAGCATCTCCTGCGCGACCGCAAGCGGCAACTGCGCGGCCTCGAGCGAGAGCCCGGGGGGAGCAAACGGCACGCCACCTGTCGCGGCAAGGATCACGTCCGCCTCGAGCGTCCCGTGCGCAGCTGTCTCGAGCGAGTACTCGGTGGCGCTCTCGATTGTGACTCCTCCGTGGAATCGGACGCCGAGCTCGTCGAGGGTCGCCCGGCCGAGGTCGGGCAGGGGGTCGTGGAGACGGTCGAGAGGCCGATCGAGCATGTCGACGAGCGTCACGGAGTGACCGGCCACGGCCAGCGTCGCTGCACTCTCGGATCCGATCAGGCCGGCTCCGACGACGATCACCTCGACCGGGCCGCTCGTAAGCAGGGGCGCGAGCGCATCGAAGACGTGGGGGTTCGCGTTGACGAACGCGCCCTCGAGACCCGGGACGGGCGGCGAGCGATACGCAAGCCCAGTCGCGAGTACGACGCGCTCGGCCTCGACCATTTCGTCACCGTCGTCGGTTGTGACCGTGAGCCTGCAGCCAGCGAGATCGGCCGCGGCGACCGACCCGTCGAGACGGTCGACGCCACGCTCGTCGAGGCGCGCCGCGTCGGAGAGCAGGCGTGGCACTCCGTCTGCGAGTGCCGACTTCGTCAGCGGTGGCCGGTCGACCGGAAGACCCGCTCCGATGAGAAGCGGGCGGATTCCCTCGCTCGCAAGACGCATCGCGCAAGCGGTGCCGGCGACGCCGTTCCCCACGATCGCGACCTCGACCTTCATCGGCCGAGCTCACCGGCGCGCTCGACGACCTCGCGGCACCAGGCCGGATAGAGAGCAATGTCGTCGATGAACTGCGACGGCTTGATGCAGAACGTCGTGAAGCCGCGCGCCTGCTGGGCGGGAACCGACGCGATCGCCGGTTGGAGCGGAGAAGGGCTCTCGTCGTCAGGAAAGACGGGCCGCATCCCCCCGACGAACTCGAGCTCCGTGATGTCTCGCCCCGCGACCGCAAGCCCCTCTCGCAGGAGTGCCAGATCCTCGTCAGACGGCTGCCCGAGTGGATGGAAGCCGTGGGCGTAGCGCACGATCCGACGGAGGAGCTTCGGGTGCACGGATTCGCCACCGAGCCAGAGCCTCGGCCCATCCGGCCGCCACGCCTTCGGCTCGAGGTAGACGTCAGTGAACGAATAGTGCTCGCCGGAGAAGGACGACGGCGTGTCCCGCCAGAGACCTTCCCACACGGCGAGCTGCTCGTCGAGCAGGGCGCCGCGCTTGTTGAACGGAACGCCGAGCGCCTCGTACTCGTCGCGATGCCAGCTCACGGTCGGCTGCACGATGAGGCGGCCCTCGGAGAGCAGGTCGAGGGTGCCGAGCTCGCGTGCGAGGAGGAGCGGATGACGAAGTGGTGCGATCACCGCACAGGCGGCGAGCCGCAGCCGCGTCGTTGCAGCTGCGATCGCCGACAGCAAAACGAGCGAGCTCGGCCAGGGCATCGCCGGATCCTGGTTTCCCGGGAGCGCATAATCGCGCGGGTTGCCCATGATCCCATTCGCCCCGGCGCTCGGGCCGAGAACGATGTGCTCGCTGACCATGACGGCGTCGAACCCGGCTTCCTCCGCAATCACCGCCATCTCGACGAGCGCGCGCAGATCGCGCGGCGGCGTCAGCGTCCAGTTCTCGGAGAGGACGAGGACGAGCCTTGGGGTCATCCCGGCACGCCGGCGACGAGAGCTGCAGCGGCATCGACCGCGGCCTGCTGGTGCGGCTCGATCGCCTGACCGGGCACGCGTGACAGGTAGGCGAACGGATCCTCGATTCCGGCAGAGAGACCCGAGAGAGTCTCGATCACGGCCAGACCGCAGAAGGGAACGTGCCCGGCGGAGTACCCGCCCTCGTGCGACGCGACGAGGCGCCCGCCGCAGATCCTGTCCGCTGCATCGAGCAGGCGTCCTGTCATCTCACCGAACGCCGCGGCGGGGAGCAGCATCCGCCCGAGCGGATCGAGCCCGCCGGCATCGAAGCCGCAGGCGATCACGATCAGCTCCGGTGCAAACGTCTCGAGCGCAGGCAAAACGACCTGGTCGAGCGCGGCAAGGTAGGCGCCGCTGCCCGAGCCGGCGGGCAGCGGGATGTTGAGCGTCGCCCCCTTCCCGACGCCCTCGCCGACCTGCTCGTGAAGACCCGACCGCGAGGGATAGAGGCCATCCTGGTGCAGCGAGATCGCGAGCACCGTGGAGTCTTCCCAGAAGATCGCCTGCGTGCCGTTGCCGTGGTGCACGTCCCAGTCGACGACCGCGACCCGGCCGATGCCCCTCGTCGCCTGCGCGTGACGGACTCCGACGGCGACGTTTGCAAAGATGCAGAAGCCCATGCCGAGGTCGGCCAGCGCGTGATGACCCGGCGGCCGAACGAGCGCATACGCATTCCCGACACTGCCGTCGAGGACGGCGTCGATTGCCGCGATCGTGCCGCCTGCTGCGAGCTGCGCGATCTCGTAGGAGCCGTTACCGAACGGTGACTCGCTCCCCGCGTCGCCCCCACGGCCACTCGAGAGCTCCTTGATCCGGGTCAGGTACTCCTCCGGGTGGACACGCATCAGCGCCTCGGGCGAAGCGGGCTCCGGTCGGAGAAGCAGGAGTCGGTCGGTCAGCCCGGTTGCGTCGAGCAGGTTCTTGAAGCGGCGCTTGGTGGCCGGGTTCTCGGAGTGCTCACCCGGCTCGAGCCAGCCCCCCGCGGGAAGCTCCGACACGCCCGAGCCGGTGTCGTGCCACATCATCCGCTCGTGCCAGACGAGCGCTGTGCGCGGAGCGATCACCCCGTCGTTCCCTCGGAGATCTGCAGCGTCTTCAGGTCGGAGTAGAAGTCGAGCGCGAAGTTGCCGCCCTCACGGCCGATCCCGGAGATTCCGATCCCTCCGAAGGGCGCCGTCAGGTCGCGGACGAGGAACGTGTTGACCCACACGGTGCCGGCTCGGATCGCCCTTCCAACCCGCTCGGCACGCTCTGCCGAGCCGGTGTAGACGATGCCCGAGAGACCGTACGGCGTCGAGTTCGCAAGGACGATGCCCTCGCTCTCATCCGAAAAGGTCTGGACCGTAAGCACAGGCCCGAAGACCTCACGCTGCACGATCTCGCTGTCGTTCGACCGCGGGACGACAAGCGTCGGCTCGTAGAAGAGGCCGCCGCGCTCGGCCGGATGGCCTCCCCGGGCGATCTCATCGCCGTTTGCGCGCGCCCGCTCGACAAAGCCCGCGACCCGATCGAAGTGGTCGCGGTGGATCAGCGGCGTCACCGTCGTGTCGTCGGAGCGCGGATCCCCGAGAACGTGCTCGTCGGCAAAGCGATTGAAGAGCTCCAGGAACGGCTCCGCCACGGACTCCTGGACGAGGATCCGTGTTCCGGCGAGGCAGACCTGACCCGCGTCGTCGAACTGGCCCGCTGCCTTGCGCGCCGCGCCCTCGAGATCGCAGTCCTCGAAGACGAGGAGCGGCCCCTTGCCGCCGAGCTCCCCCGTGAACGGGACGATGTTCTTCGCCGCAGCGACGCCGATGTGCCGCGCAGTCTCCGGCGAACCGGTAAACGAGATGCGGCTGACGCCGGGATTCGAGACGAGTGCCGCGCCGATCTCCTCCCCGATCCCCTGCACGATGTTGAAGACGCCAGGCGGAAATCCCGCCTCGGCCACGAGGTCGGCGAGCAGCGAGCACGAGAGCGGCGACCACTCGGCAGGCTTGAGGATCATCGTCGAGCCCGCAGCAAGCGCCGGGGCCGTCTTCCAGGTGGAGAGCATGAAGGGGGCGTTCCACGGCGTGATCACTACCGCCGGACCGCTCGGCATGCGAATCACACGGTTGTGGGTGCCGTTCGAGTCCCAGACTCGCTCCTCGTACGCGAGCGCAAGGTCGGCGTAGCTGCGGTAGTTGCGCGCGCCGCGGTTGATGAGGCGCGCCTTCAGCGAGCGAAGCAGCATCGCCATGTCGACGCACTCGACCGGCGCGAGCCGCTCGACGTTCGCATCGATGAGGTCGGCGAGGCGATGCAGGTAGACCGCGCGACCCGCCGCACCGAGTGCGGCCCAGGCCGGAAAGGCCTCGGTCGCTGCCGCGACCGCGAGGTCGGCCTCGCGCTGCCCGCCGCGAGCGATCTCGCCGAGCGGCTGCTCGTCGATCGGCGAGTAGTCCGTAAACGTGCGCTCGCTCGAGACGCGCTCGCCATCGATGAAGTGGTCGGGCGAGACCTCGATCCCCGCGACCTTCACGGCGCGTACCCTCGCGACCGGCTAAAGCCGGCCACGGTACTCGTCACGACGGCGGCGGTGGCCGGCTTCAGCCGGTCGCCCGGGTTCCGCCAGGTGGCCGGCTTCAGCCGGTCGCCCGGGTTCCACACGGAGCTCACGCCACCCTCCCGAAGGCGAGCGTGCCGACATCGACCATCGTGTGACCACCGTCGACCGCGAGCACGGCACCGTTGACGTACGACGCGTCGGAGGACAGAAGCCAGACGACTGTGCCCGCGATCTCTTCCGGCAGACTCGGCCGTCGTAACGGCACATGCTGCGTGACCGTCGCGTACGCCTCCTCCCGTGTCCCGAGTCCGAGCGCGTCCATCTCCCCGTCCGCCATCGGCGTGCGGACCCAACCCGGGCAGACGCAGTTCGCGCGAACCCCGGCCGGGCCATGATCGAGCGCAATGCACTGCGTCAGCATCGCGAGCGCCGCCTTCGATGAGCAGTAGGCGAGGCTCTCGGGCGCCGCGCGCATTCCGGCAACGGAGCCGATCGTAACGACGGCGCCATGGCGCTCGAGGAGCTGCGGCATCGCCGCGCGAGCGACGAGCAGCGCCCCGAAGACGTTCGTGCGAAACACGCTCTCGAACGTTGCAGGATCGAGATCGAGCAGCGACCCTTCCCCACCGATCCCGGCGTTCAGCACGAGGGCATCGAGCGAACCGAACCGTGCAACCGTCTCGGCGACGGCGCGGTCGGCATCGGCGGCGACGCCGACGTCCGCAACGACGGCGAGCCCTCCGATCTCCTCGGCGACCTCCTCGATCGGCCCTGACCGGCGGCCCGTCACGGAAACCGCGTACCCCTCGGTCGCGAGTCGCCGGGCGACCGCCGCGCCGATCCCCGTGCCGCCACCGGTGACGAGCGCGACGCGACTCACGCGCGCAGATCCTTCACGATCTCCTGGTCGTCGACCGTGTAGCCGAAGGTGAATCGGAATCCCTTGCCGATCTTCACGGGAGCGAGTAGGTCGTGCTCCTCGTGCGGAGCGCCGAAGAGATCGAGCGTCGCGCTTCCCTCCCACACCGGCGAGACCACGCGATCACGGCTACGCGAGCGCGCTAGCTCGTGGACAGCGGGGTCGTCGTGACGCCCGGCCTCGAGCCGCGGGAAGTGCCGAACGTTGACAATCGGCGGATCGTTGTGCGTCGGCCCGGTCTCCGAGAGCCGCTCGAGCGTGACGGTGGCCTCGACGACACGGCGCTCGTAGGCG
Source organism: Thermoleophilia bacterium (assembly GCA_026785685.1). Classification (GTDB taxonomy): domain Bacteria; phylum Actinomycetota; class Thermoleophilia; order Gaiellales; family Gaiellaceae; genus Gaiella. The sequence continues at coordinate 1,586 of JAJAZN010000162.1, read as the reverse complement.
GCGCAGGTGCCGCCGAACGTGGCCCCGGCCCTGACGCCAGGATCGGCGGGACTTTCGAGGCCGAACGTGCGCGTGACCCAGATCGAGCCGAGCTTCTTCGGGAAACCCTGTAGCCAGCCGCGCGCGAGCGCGAAGTCGCGATCGACCCAGATGAATGGGCACGTCGTCACCTGCTCGCCGTCGAGGAGCGCATTGACGACGAGGAACACCTCCTTGTACTGCGAGCGGGAAGGGTCGATCAGCTCGCCACCGGACTCCGAGCACGACTGCCAGTCGGCGAACACCGCCGCGCAGCGTCCGGCGTCGGGGTGAGGGTCCAGACCTTTCGGCAGTACCGAGGCAGCCTTCTCGGGATCGGCCCAGTACTCGACGACGAGGAAGTCGCCGACGTAGTGCCAGGGCGGATACGGGACGATCGAGGCGCGGCCGCCTGGCGAGCGCGGGATCGTGTAGCCGGTGACGGCCATCAGGACGCAACCTCGGGAGGCGGGAGGACGTGCCCGCGCGTCTCGAAGCTCTCGCGCTCGTACTCGACTGCGACCGGGTCGAAGCGGAAGTAGGAGCGCGGAGGGAGCGGACCCCAGGTGTTCGACGAGTAGCGATCGTCGGGGTAGACGCGGGGCACGTGATCCTCCTGGATCTGCTCCATGTCGCAGTACAGCTCGACGAAGCACTCCTCCTCGACGATCCTGACGTAGCTCGCGATGTTGCCTGCGATCCCGTGACGCGTCGGCCCCCACCCGAGCCAGCGCCCGTGCCGGGCGACGTGGTCGAGCATGTCGCGCATCTTCCCGATGTCGACGGTCTCGAAGGCGAGGTGGTGGAAGTGCGAGTAGCCGACATCGACGAGCGCCATCACGTGGTGGTCCGTGTTGATGTGGAACCAGACGCCCGCCTCGTCGAGCCAGTCCGACAGGCGCATGCCGAGCACCTCGGTGTAGAACCGGAAACCTGCGTGAATGTCGCTCGTCAGGCAGTTGACGTGGCCGAGCCTGCGGGCCCCACCGAGGTGGACTGTGGTGGACGGCCGCGCGTGTTGCGGCCACCGGTCGACCTCGGACGAAGGAGCCCGGAACGACACCAGCTGCACGCGCCGCCCGTCCGGGTCGACGACGAAGAGCGAACCTTCGCGCTCCTCCCACGCGAGGCCCTGCGACTGCAGATGCGCGCGTGCCTCGTCGAGCGAGCAGTCGTGCGCCAACTCGAAGGCGAAGTGGTCGTGCCCCGGGCTTCCACCCTCGACCAGCTCGAGGCAGTACGGCTCGTCGTTGCAGGCGAGGAGCGCCTTCCCGTTCTCCCGGGAGCGCTCGACCAACCCGAACTGGATCTGCCACCGGGCGGACGCCTCGCCGAGGCCGGCGACGCGCAGGCAGACGTGGTCGCGCCGGTGCAGGCGGATCACGAGTGGTCGCTCCGGGAAATCCTGTCGTGGTTCGCCGGCGAAAACCGAGCAGGGCGAGGACGCAGGGAGCAAGAAACTGCGTCGAGGTCAGACTGAAGTCTGACCCCAACCGCTCTTCCTTCTGTACAGAAGCGACCGAGGACGAAGCCCTGCGATGTGCTTGCAGCCACGCGAAGCGTGGCAG
>JAJAZN010000161.1 GCA_026785685.1 Thermoleophilia bacterium | reverse complement strand
TCGCGATCCTGATCATCCCGCTGCTCGCGTCGATTCACGGGTAGGGCGTATCCCACACTGCAGGATGCTCGATGAGGGCGGCGAAAGCCGGCCCTCATCGTTCTCGGCGTTGGCCGACCCCTCTCAGGGATGACCCGGTATGCCTCTACACTCCTGCAGTGCCCAGTCGACGCAGACGCGAGGTCGAACTCGAACGAGTCCTCGGCACCCCGGCGCTCTTTGCCACTGCCTACGGCAACGTCGGCTCGTCGATCTACTACGCGCTCGGGCTCACCGCGGTCTACGCCCTCGGTCTGACACCGCTCGTCTTCCTCGTTGCGGGAATCGTCTTTGCGATGACCGCTGCGACGTATGCCGAAGGCACCGTGCTCTACCCGGAGGCAGGAGGTTCGTCCAGCTTCGCGCGGCATGCGTTCGACGAGATCATCAGCTTCGGTGCTGCCTGGGCGCAAATGCTCGTCTACGTCGTCACGGTGGCCACGTCCGCGTTCTTCGTCCCGCACTACCTCTCGGTCTTCTGGGAGCCACTGAAGACGAACCCGTGGGACATCGTCGCGGGGGCGGCCGTGATCGTCGTTCTCGTGACGCTCAACATCGTTGGCGTCCAGGAGGCGGCGAAGCTCTCGATCGTCCTCGCGGTGATCGACTTCGGCACCCAGGTGCTCCTCGTGCTCCTTGGCTTCTTCCTCGTCTTCAGCCCCACTATCCTCGTCGACAACATCCACTGGGGTGTCGCGCCGACCTGGTCGAACCTGGCGCTCGCCGTACCGGTCGCAATGCTCGCCTATACGGGCGTCGAGACGGTCTCGAATCTCGCCGAGGAGGCGCGCGAGCCATCGCGCACCGTCCCGGACGCCTACAAGCTCGTGGCTGCGGCCGTCTTTGCGATCTACCTGACGCTCCCGCTGATCGCGCTCTCCGCGCTGCCCGTGAAGCTGATCGATGGCCAACTGACGACGCTTCTCGCGCTTCCTCCCGAGCAGGGCGGCTACGCCAACGACCCGATTCTCGGGCTCGTCGAGAACCTCGGGATCTCGGGGTCACTGCTGCGGGTGCTCCAGATCTACGTCGGCATCCTCGCGGCGACGATCCTCTTCATCGCAACGAACGCGGGAGTCATCGGTGCCTCCCGAGTCACGTACTCCATGGCGAGCTACCGGCAGATCCCCGAAGTGTTTCGCCGTCTGCATCCGCGATTCAAGACGCCGGTGCTGCCGCTCGTCCTCTTTGCCGGGATCGCACCGATCCTGATCCTGCTCCCGGGTGACGTGAACTTCGTCGGCACCCTCTACTCGTTCGGTGCCACCCTGTCCTTCACCGTCGCCCACTTCTCGCTCGTTCGCCTCCGTATGAAGCAGAAGGGCTCGATCGAGACGTTCTATCGCGCGCGACCGAACCTCGTTCTCCGGGGGATCGAGTGGCCCGTGTTCGCAATCGTCGGTGGGCTTGCGACCGGCGCGTCGTTCCTCGTCATCGTCGCCCAGAACCCAACCACTCGGTGGGTTGGTCTCGGCTGGATCGTCTCAGGGTTCGCGTTCTACGTCGTCTACCGGCGTCGCTTCGTGAAGGCGTCGCTGCGCGAGACCGTCAAGGCTCCGCCCGCCTATGGTCCTGCCCTCGCACTCGAGTACCGGCGGCTCCTCGTGCCTGTCGCCGCAGGACAGCCTTCGGACGACGCTCTCGACGTTGCCTGCAGCCTTGCGGCCGAGCGTGGCGCTCGCATCGTCGCGCTCAACGTGATCGAGGTTCCGCTCGGTCGACCGTTGGAGGACGACATGGCCGAGCTCGAGGACGCCGCGAACGAGGAGCTCGACGAGGCGATCGCGATCGGGAACTCCTACGGCATTCGCGTCCTCGACCGTCTCGTGCGCGCCCGCAGCGCAGGGGCGGCGATCGTCGAGGAGGCCGAGCGCCGCGGTACGGAGATCATCGTCATCGGAACACCACGGAAGTCGCTCACCGCGTCACAGCGCGCCGTCTTCGGCCGGACGGTCGATCACGTGCTCCGGAACGCCCCGTGTCGCGTCATGGTCACTGCAGCCCGTGAGGAGGTGCCGGCGTGATCTGGTACCGGCGTTCCATCTTCATCTTCGCCGGGTGTTTCGTCCTGATCGGCATCGCGCTCCTCGTCGTCACTGCCGTCAACGGAGGGGGGCTTGTCGGGTTCCTCCTGGGTGCGCTCTTCGTCGCCCTCGGTGTCGGCCGGATCCAGCTGGAGCGTAAGCGTGGCGCGTAAGATCCGCGGCTTCGAGCGCGTCCTGGACGCCCCGGCGCTCTTTGCGGTCGCCTACGACGAGATCGGCTCGTCGATCTACTTCGCGCTCGGGATTGTTGCGGCCCAGGCGCTCGGCCTGACGCCGGTCGTCCTTTTCGCGTCGGGCGCGCTATTCCTGATCGTTTCGCTCTCGTACGCCGAGGGAACCGCGGCGCTCCCGCAGGCCGGCGGGGCTGCGACCTTCACGCGTCGGGCCTTCAACGATCTCGCGGGCTTCACCGTCGGCTGGGTCCTGTTCCTCGACTTCCTGATCGTGATCGCGCTCTCGACGCTGTTCCTTCCTCACTACCTCGCGGCCGCTCTGTCGGCTCCCTCACTGACGGAGAGTCCGTGGGATGTGATCGTCGCCGTCGGCGTGATTGCGGCGATTGTCGGCGCGCGCGTTGTCCGCCACAGTCGCATCCACCCGGGGGCGCTCGTGCTCGCCGGCCTCGACATCTCGGTGCAACTGCTCGTGATCGTGCTCGGTCTCGCCATCTTCTTCTCGCCCGAGGTGCTCACGAGCGGATTCGACTTCGCCGTCGATCAGAGCTGGGATGACCTGTTCTTCGCTCTCCCTCTCGCCATGCTCGCCTACACCGGGCTCGAGACGGTCGCGAATCTCGCCGAGGAAACGCGCGAGCCCGGAAAGGTCCTCCCGCGATCACTGTTCTCCTCGATCGGCCTCGTCGTGGTCACGACGGTGCTCATTGCCGTCGTAGGAGTCACGGCGTTCCCCTCGGAGGACGGGGCGAGCGGCCTCGCCGACGACTGGCTCCAGGCGCCGATCGTGGGAATCGTGACCGCGTTCGAAGGGCATCTGCCCGCCGCACTCGTGGACGCTCTTCGGGTCGCCGTCGGCCTTTCCGGAGCCTTGATTCTCTTCGCAGCGGCGACGACGGCGATCACGGGCTGCACTCGTCTTGGCCGTTCCATGGCGGAGCATGGGATGTTGCCACGCAAGTTTGGTCGTCTCGAACGGCGCTCGCTCGTTTCCCGCGAAGCGCTTCTCGCCGTCGGTGTCGTCGCGATCGCGATCGTCGTCGCCACGGGTGTGCTGGTCGGTGACAACGCAGCGTTCCTTGCGAGCCTGTACTCCTTCGGCGTCCTGTTTGCGTTCACCGCGGCTCAGCTGGCAGTGATCCGGCTGCGGCAGATCGAGCCCGACCTCGATCGGCCGTTCAGGGCGAAGCCCGAGCTTCGGGTCAGAGGCGTGCTGCTCCCACTCCCGGCGCTGATCGGCGCCCCGCTCACCTTTGCCGTCTGGGTGCTCGCGCTCATCACCCACCCGGGGGCACGGTATGCCGGGCCGGCATGGCTCGTGCTCGGGCTCGTGGTCTACTTCCTCGTCAGGCGGCGCCGCGAAGCGAGCGTTCTCGACGACATCGATCCGGTCGAGACGCTGCCACCCGGCGTCGTCTACCGCAAGGTGCTCGTTCCCATGAAGCTCGGGGATATCGGGGAGGAGATGGTCGCGACGGCGGTTGCGCTCGCGAAGGAGCGTGAGTCAAGCGTTGAAGCCGTGTTCGTCGTGCGGGTACCGCGCGCCTTTCCTCTCGAAGGTCCGCTCCCGGAAGACGTGGCTCGACGCGCAGTCGAATCGCTCGCCGAAGCGCGCGCCCTCGGGGAGGAGAACGGCGTCGAGATCGTCACGCGCACGATCGTCGCCCGCTCCATCGGGCATGCCATCGTCGAGGATGCCCGCACGAGTGGTGCCGATCTGATCGTGCTCGGGTCGTCGCCGCGCTGGCGTCGGCAATCGAGATTCTTCTCGCCAACGGTTGATCACATCCTGCGCCATGCCCCGTGCGAGGTCCTGGTCGTTGCCTTCCCGGAAGGCACCTTCGAGGAGAGCGACTGATGTCGAAGGTACGCTGACCTCATGAATGCAGTCGTGATCGGGTGCGGCCGGGTCGGTTCGGCCGTCGCGCAGCAGCTTGCCGACGAGGGGTGGCAAGTGACCGCCGTCGACGAGAGCGAGGAGGCCCTGGCGCGTCTCGGCGCCGGTTGGAAGGGCGGCTTCGTCGTCGGTCACGCGATGGAATCGGAGATCCTCGTTCGCGCCGGAATCGAGAGTGCCGACGCTGCGGTGGTGGCAACGTCGGGTGACAACACGAACATCGTTGTTGGGCAGGTGATCCAGAAGCGGTACGGGATCACGTGCGTCGTGGTGCGGGTCCTCGATCCACGCCGAGCCGAGTTCTACGCGAAGCGCGGGCTCCGCACCGTCTGCCCGACCCAAACGGCGATCTCGTATCTGCTCGACGCCGTGCGCGCCTGCGATATTCCTTCGCCACCGTCGTCGGAGCCGGTGCAGGCCTGATGTACCTCATCGTCGCCGGAGGAGGGAAAGTCGGTGCGAATGTTGCTTCGTCGCTTCTTGCGATGGGCCACGAGGTGACGCTCGTCGAGCAACGACGTGATCGGTTCGAGGCGCTCGAGGAGAAATTCGGCCCGATTGCCCTGCACGGCGATGCAACAGAGGTGCATGTGCTCGAGCGCGCGGGTATCAACCGACCGCCGGACATCGTCTTCGCTGTCACCGGCGATGACGAGGACAACCTCGTGATCGCGCAGATTGCCAAGGAGGGGTACGGCGTACCGAAGGCGATCGCGCGCGTGAACGACCCTCGGAACCAGCAGCACTTCGATCTCCTCGGAATCACGCAGACCGTCTGCGCAACATCGGGCATCCTGGGGCTCGTCGAGCACGAGGTGCCCCAGCACGGCCTCGTTCGGCTGCTGGAGCTCCGACAGGAGGGCCTCGAGGTCGTCGAGATGCAGATCGCGGGCAACTCGCCCGCGGCAGGGAAGCGCGTCGCCGGCCTCTCGCTCCCCGAGGACGTTCGGCTCGTCTCGGTGACCCGCAACGGCGTCGGCGAGATCGCGGTCGGTCAGACGGTGATCCGTCCCGGAGATCGCGTGATCGCGATTCTCAAGCCGGGACTCGAGGACAGCCTGAGGCGCGCGCTCGTCGGCTAGGAGCACGTTTCGGAGTAGCGCCCGTGCCGCACGGGCAGCCCGCGCCGTCGCCATCGGTCGGCGTTGAACATCAGGAGCGCCAGTAGCTTCGCGTCAGGAGCACGACGACCGGGATCACTTCGATCCTGCCGATCCACATCAACGTTGTCAGCGCGACCGTCGAAACGTCACTAAACGGGGCATACGATCCGAACGGGCCTGCGAACCCGACTGCAGGCCCCACGTTTCCGAGGGTCGCCGCCACGACGCCGATCGCCTCGAAGGGCGTCACGGTGGGGCCGTTGTACGCAGCATCGATCGTGATCACGAGTGTCCCTGCAACGAAGATGCCGATGTAGAGGAGCACGAAGCTCATGACGGCTCGCAGGGTGCGCTCGTCGACGACGACCCTGTTCAGCCTGATCGGCGCGACCAGTTCCGGGTGAACCGTCTGCCGAAGTTCGCGGCCGAGGATCTTTGCCATCAGGACGTGGCGGAGCACCTTCACGGATCCGCTCGTTGACCCGGCCGACGCCCCGACGAACATGAGTCCGACGAGAGTTACGAGAGCCAACGTCGGCCACAGCGCAAAGTCGACGGTGGCATACCCGGTCGTCGTCAGAATGGAGGCCGCCTGGAAGAAGCCCACCCGGATCGCCTCCTCGCCGATCTCAGGACGCTTGGTCCAGATCTCTGCTGTGAGGATCGCGGCGGCGGCAAGGAGCGCGAAGCCGTAGGCGCGGAGTTCCTCATCCCGCAGGACGACGCGGAGTCTCCGACGGACGAACACCTGAAAGAGCAACGCGAAGTTGACGCCGCCCGCGATCATGAAGACGAGGATTACCCACTGAGTGACCGGGGCGAACGGCTCGATCGAGCGATTCTGGGGTGAGAATCCTCCCGTTGGGATCGTTGTGAAGGCATGGGCGATCGCGTTGAACGTGTCCATCTCCGGATCGATGCCTGTCCATCCGAGTATCCCGAGGATTCCGGCCTCGAGTGCGGTCAGGGCGAGGTAGAGCGCTGAGAAGCGTGTGGTCGCCTCACGAATCCGGGTCGCGAGTTGGTCGACTTCTGGGCCTGGTAGTTCCGACTCGAGCAACTGCCGCCCACCGACTCGGAGCCGCGGGAGTACCGCGAGCGCGAGGACGATGATGCCCATCCCTCCGAGCCACTGCGTGAACTGCCGCCACATCAGTAGCGACTGGGGGAGGGCCTCGATGTCGGTGAGGACTGTTGCACCCGTTGTCGTGAACCCTGACATTCCTTCGAAGAGCGCGTCGGCGGGGCCTGCGAGTTGCGGATCGCCCGATAGGAGGTAGGGGAGAGCGGCGTACACCGCTGCCACGAGCCACACGAGCGCCACCACGAGAAAGCCCTCTCGGGCGCCTACATGTGAGATGTCGCCGCCCCAAAGGCGGAGCACCGTGCCGAAGGCGGCAAGTCCGAGGCCGGCTCCGACGAACGGCCAGATCGATTCGTCGTAGTAGAGCGCTACGGCGATCGGGACGAGCGCGGAAAGCGCGAGGTACCGCGAAAGGACCCCGACGAGGCCGACGGTGCCTCGCGCGTCGATCCCCATCCGGTGCTCCGGCACTGCACGAACCTGCCCGGATCGTTGGTTCCGTCGGGCGGGGCTCACCGCGCGATGCCGTCCATTGTGTTCACTCTCGGCACCTCAGACGCGCCAGTAGCCCCGGGTCAGGAGGACGATGACGGGGATCACCTCGAGACGACCCATCCACATCAAGAGGGTCATGACGACCGTCGAGAGGTCGCTGAACTCCGCGAACGAGCCCATCGGCCCGGCGAGGCCGAGACCCGGCCCCACGTTGCCGAGTGTCGTTGCCGAGATGGCGATGGCGTCCAGCGCCGAGATTGTGGGTCCCTGAAAAGCAGCATCGAGTGCGATCACCGCGGCTCCGACGACGAAGATCCCGAAGTAGAGGAGAACGAACGTCGTGATCGCACGAATCGTGCGTTCGTCGACGACCGCCCCATTGAGTCGAATCGGCATCACGGCCTCCGGATGGACGGTCTGCCGCAATTCGCGCCGGATCGCCTTTCCAAGCAAGAGATGGCGAACGACCTTGATCGACCCCCCGGTTGATCCGGCCGAGCCACCGATGAACATCACGCCGACGAGGATCATCAGGGCAAGTGCTGGCCAGCCGATGAAGTCGACACTGGCGAACCCCGTCGTCGTCATCATCGAGACCACCTGGAACACGGCAGCGCGGATCGCCCCCTCTCCTCTGAGGATGCCCCCGCGCCAGAGCTCGATCGTGAGCAGCGCCGAGACGACGATCAGGACCACAACGTAGAGCCGTGCCTCCTCGTCGCGGAGGAGCGCCCGGGGGCGCTGTCGCACGAGAGCGCGGTACAGCAGCGTGAAGCTCAGGCCCGCGATGATCATGAACACGACGAGAACCCATTGCGTGGCCGGCGCGAACTCTTCGGCCGATCGCGGTTCGGGCGAGAATCCTCCTGTCGGCATCGTGGAGAACGCATGCGCTACAGCGTTGAAGGGCGTCATGCGCGAGTCGATTCCGGTGAGACCGAAGACGGTCAGAATGCCCGCAAGAACGGCAGTCAGGGCCACATAGAGCAGCCACAACCGTCGCGCGGTCGAGCGAATCCGATCTGCGAGGTCGTCGACCTCCGGGCCCGGCATCTCAGATTCGAGCAGCTGCCTTCCTCCGACTCGGAGCCGCGGAAGTACCGCGAGCGCGAGGACGATGATGCCCATCCCTCCGAGCCACTGCGTGAACTGCCGCCACATCAGCATCGAATTGTCGAGCGCCGGAATGTCCGTGAGGATCGAAGCTCCTGTCGTCGTAAAGCCGGACATCGCCTCGAAGTACGCGTCGACCGGACGGTCGAGCTGGGGGCTACCGGAGAGGAGATACGGGAGCGCTCCCAGGGTCGCTGCGGCAAGCCAGGTGCACGCAACGACGAGGAACCCCTCCCGGAATCCGATTGGCGCGGTACCGAGCCCGAGTCGTTCGAGCGCAAGCCCGACGAAGGCAACAATCGCCGCGGAGAGAAGAAAGGGCCAGGGTGACTCCCGATAGGCGAGTGCGAGCGCGGCCGGAAGCAGCGGTGCAACTGCGAGGTACTTCGTCAACGTGCCTATCAGGCCGAACGCGCCGCGGACATCGACGGTCAGGCGCGGGGGTGCCTGTTGCCGTCCGTGCGTCTTGCCGGCCGTCACAAGACGCGCTCGACGTCGGCAACCCGGGAGGACTCGGTGAACACAATCACTCGATCGCCTGCCTGGAGGACGTCGTCGCTGTGCGGGAACACCGCTTTGCCGTCGCGCACGATGGCCCCGATGACAGCACCTCTGATCGGCATGTCCCGGAACCTCAGTCCGACGTACCCGCTCGTCGGGCTCGTTGTGAGGTCGAGCACCTCAAAGCGATCGCCCTCGACCATCGCGACTTGCTGGGTGCGGGGATCGTGGGCAAAGCGGACGATCTCCTCCGCCGTCACCTGTCTTGGGTTCACCGTCACGTCGACCCCGGAATGTTCGTACACCTCGCGTGCAATTGGGTCGTGGACTATCGCGATCGTGAAGGTGACACCGTGGACGCGGGCGAGCGTCGCGGCATAGTGGTTCTTCGAGTCCTCCCGCATCGCGAATACTGCTGCCTGAGCCTGGCCGATGCGCTCGCGTTCGAGAAAGTCGGGGTCGAGACCCGTCGCCTGATACACCCTGGCATCGGGGAGCTCCTCGGCGATCCGGCGGGCCCGCTCGCGATCGGGCTCGATCAGTCGAACACCGATGCATTGTTCGAGCAGCTGCCGCGCGATAGCCACACCGACCTGGCCGCCACCAAACACGACGACGTCCTCGACGACGCCTTCTCCAGGAGAGAGGAGCTCACCCCAGGCCTGTGCCGCTTCCGGCGAACCGACGACGACGAGCCGGTCGCCTGCATTGATGACTGTGGCGCCGTTCGGAATCGTCATGGTCTCACCCCGGATCTTGCTCACGACGCGCGAGTCGCGCGGAACGAGGTCACACTGCCGAAGCGGCTTTCCGAGCACGTCAGGATTCGAGAGTTCTGTGACCTCGTACTCGACCATCTGCACTTGCCCGTCCGCGAAGACGTCCGTCTGCAAGGCGGCGGGAACGCCGATTACCCGGGTGATCGCGTGTGCCGTCTCGATCTCGGACGAGACGACGAAGTCGACGTCGAGCCGACCTTCGCGCCAGAGCTCGATGTACTCGACGTTCGACGTGCGAATCACCGTGGTCGCGCGCGGTGCTTCGATCCGGGCGAAGGTCGCAGCGACGAGGTTGGCTTCATCCCGCGACGTGCACGCGATCACGAGGTCTGCATCCCGGACGCCGGCGTCCGCAAGCGCTCTGCGGCTGGCCCCGTTGGCCTCGATTGTGGCGATGTCGTAGCGGTACGCGAGCGGGGTAAGGCGGGCTGGATCGAGGTCGATCACAGTGAGGTTGTGCTCGCCGTGGAGCGCCTCCACGATAGTCGAGCCGACCTGGCCTGCACCGATGATGAAGATCTTCACGGCGGGCGCAGGGTACACCTCCCGGGGATGAAGTGCAGGGCCGATTGGCTACCGTGCTCCTTGATGCGTCGTTTCGCCGCTTTCGTCGTCGCCCTCTCTGCCGTCCTCGTGGGCGTTTCCGGCTCCCAGGCGATGGAGCAGCAAGGCGCAGCTCTCGGCCTGGCGAAGGTCGTCGACGGGCTTCAATCGCCCGTCCACGTTACGGCCGCCCCCGGGGTCCTTGGCGCGTTGTATGTCGTCGAGCAGGGCGGACTCGTCCGCGTGATCCGCGCCGGCAAGGTGCAGACACAGCCGTTCCTCGATGTCCGCTCGAAGGTGCGCGCCGGGGGTGAGCAGGGCCTGCTGGGTCTCGCGTTTGCGCCGGACTACGCGAAGAGTCGCCAGTTCGTCGTCAACTACACCGACGTTGACGGGCACACCCGGGTTGTTCGTTATCGCTCGGACGGAAGGCGAGCGCTGCCGCGAACGGCACGGCAGCTGCTGTTCGTCAAGCAGCCGTACTCGAACCACAACGGCGGTATGGTCGCCTACGGCAAGGACGGTCTTCTCTACGTCGGGATGGGAGACGGCGGCTCGGGAGGAGACCCTGAAGGAAGGGCCCAGGATCCCTCATCGCTCCTCGGAAAGATGCTCCGGCTCGATCCGTCTCGCCCCACCGCCAAGCCCGTGATCGTTGCGCTGGGCGTGCGCAATCCCTGGCGGTTCTCGTTCGATCGCGCGAACGGTGACCTCTGGATCGGCGACGTCGGCCAGGGTTCGATCGAGGAGGTCGATCACGTCGCCTGGCCGTGGAAAGGAACGCTCAATTTCGGCTGGGACATCTACGAGGGCCGCGCGCGTTTCGAAGATGGGACGCTTGGGCCGGGCAAGCTCGTCCAACCGGTCGCGCAGTACAGCCACTCGCGCGGCTGCTCGATCACCGGGGGGTACGTCTACCGGGGCTCGGCCGTCCGGGCAGCGGCGGGCCGGTACTTCTACGGCGACCACTGCAGCGGCACGATCTGGTCACTGAAACTCGTCAACGGCGTCGCGCGCCAGATCCGGGTCGAGCCGTTCAACGTCAAGAACCTGACGTCGTTCGGTGAGGACAACGCAGGGGAACTCTACGCCGTCTCGGGCGACGGCGCGGTGTACCGCCTCGCCTCATAGCGTAGTGACCTCGGGTCGAGCCGGGGTCACGTCTCACTCTGTGTGATCGAGGTCGGTGTTCGGTCGCTGTGGCACGTCGCTTTTTGGCCGTTGGTGTTTGGGAGGCGCGCGCTGTATCAGGTCGTTTGGAACACTGATCGCGGATGCTTCTCGTGGAGTCAAGGCGGTGGCATCGTCTCCTGTTGTCGGTCGGGTGAGCTATCCGCTTCCGTCCGACGGGTCCTGTAGATTGTTCTCTATGGAGACAACGTCAAAGGAGAGGGTTCGTGTGGGTTTGGCGGCGGGTGTGGCGGCGCGGGAGGCGGCGACGGAGCAGCGCGTCGAGGAGCTCGCGAGCCTGTCTGCGCATTTGAGTGCTGCGACCGCACGCTGGCTCGAGCTCGCGTGGGAGATGCTCGAGCAGGGCGACAGCAGCGACCTGCAGAGTTTTCTCGCGTGGCGGTGTGGCATCACGGGACGTGAGGCGCGGGAGTTCTTGCGGGTCGCGGAGGCGTTGCAGGTGTTGCCACTGATGCGGGCGGCGTTCGCACGGGGGGAGCTCACGTTCAGCAAGGTTCGGGCGTTGACGAGGGTCGCGACGGCGTCGTCGGAGGAGAGCCTGCTCGAGCTTGCGGGGGCGCTGACGGCGTCGCAGCTCGAGCGGGCGCTTCGAGCCTTTCGCCGGGTTGCAGCGGAGGACGCTCGGGACGCGCACGAGCTCGAGTACGTCGACTATTACGTGGACGATGATGGCACGCTCTTTTTGCGGGCGCGACTCGCGGCCGAGGACGGCATGCTGCTGATCAGGGCGCTCGAGGCAGCGCGCGAGCGTGTTCTCGACCGGCGTCGCGAGGAGCGCGCCGCAGCGGCGAAGGATTCGCGGGAGCAGCAGCCGCGGGAGTGGGAGGTGGGTGTTGTGGTTGATCCTCCGCGCCCTGCCCGGGTGGAGGCTCTGCTCGATCTCGCCGAGGTGTCGCTGGTCGCGACGAGCGATGCCGGCCGCGAGCGGGCGCGTGTTGTTGTCCATGTCGACGCTGGCGCGATCAGTAGCGACGGTCGTGGTCGTTCCGAGTTGGAAGATGGGCCGCTGATCTCGCCTGAGACTGCCCGCCGGCTGGGCTGTGACGCTGATGTTGTGGCGCAGATCGAGCGCGACGGACTTACGGTGAGTGTTGGTCGGAGCCGTCGCACGGTGCCTCCCGGGTTGCGTCGGCTTCTCGAGGCACGCGACGGCCACACCTGCTGTTTTCCCGGGTGCGAGCGCCGCCGGTATCTGCAGGCGCACCACCGGCAGCATTGGGCGCAGGGCGGCGAGACGAGCCTCGAGAACCTCGTGCTGCTCTGTTATCAGCACCACCGCATCGTCCACGAGGGCGGCTACACGGTCGAGGGTGACCCGGACGGCGACATTCGCCTCCGTAACCGCCACGGCATCGTGTGGCCGCTCGCGCCACCACGGCCACCCCCCGGAAGCGCCGATGCGCTCGTCGCCCAAAACGACGCGTACGGACTGCGGATCGACGCGGACACAAACCAAAACGGCAGCTTCGGCGACTTCGACCTCCAACGCGCAGTCGCAGCGGTCACGAACGCGGTCGATCAACGCTCGCAGCTCGTTGCTACCGGCGGTGCCGGCCAGCACCTGCCGAGCCACCCTGTTCCGGCGGCTTGGGAAGGCACTCGCGGCCGATGACTGGGCCGGCGTTTGGTTCCTCCTCGGCTCGTGGCGATGGATGGTGATCCTCCAGCCCATCGAGCCCGACGGCCGCGTCGTCGTCCTGGTGGCCGCGTCCCAGTAGGAGATCTCGAACTGGACTCGCGTGGTGCGAGCCTCGACGGTGGACGTTTCCCCGTCCGCCACGGCCGCTCCTGAGCTAGGGCATGGTGTTCCGCCGCGCGTTCCGCCACACCCGACGCCAGAGGATGACACCGATCGTGACGCCGATCGTGTCGATCACCACGTCGTACCAGGCAGCATGGCGTCCGCGGACGAAATGCTGGTGGATCTCGTCCGAGACCGCGTAGAGGCCGCCGATCAGGATGGCGAGCCCTGATCGGGAGAGCGCGCGTTGGAGGAGAGCGCCGAGAATCGCGTACTCGGTCAGGTGCGCGAGTTTCCGCAGCACGAGGTCCCACGTGCCGAGGCCGGTGCCGAGGCTCGGCACCGACGAGAAGGCAAAGATGATCGCCGCCACGACGACGACGGGAGCCCAGAGACGGAAAGATGCTGCCGACACGAGCCCATGGTAGGCTCCAGCCTCACAAGGGAGTGCGGTGAGGGAATCCGGTGCAATTCCGGGACGGTCCCGCCGCTGTGAGGGGAGTTGCTCACCCGCCGAAACGCCACTGGCGCACCGGGGAACCGGTAGCCGGGAAGGCGGTGGGAGAGGGAGCCCCGAGTCAGAAGACCTGCCGCCTCCTCCATACCGAACCCCTCGTGGAAGGAGGATTCGTGGCACGACGCTTGATCGTTCTCGTGACCGTTATCGGTCTCGTTCTCTCGCTCGCAGCTACGGCTTTCGGCGCGTCCGTCACGGTGCGCGTCGAAGGAAAGACCCAGTCGATCTTCGGATCGAAGCCCGTCAAGGTGGAGGCGCAAAACGCGATGGTTGCGCTCGACGCCGCCAGCATCTTCGGCGAGTTCTATGTGCAGGTGACCCAGTCGTCGTTCGGGCCGTACGTGAGCCAGATCGGCCGCTACCCGGGCGCAGGGGCCTCCGGGTGGGTCTTCAAGGTCAACGGGGCGTCTCCGCCCGTCGGTGCCGACCAGGTCACGCTCAAGGATGGTGACGAGGTGCTGTGGTACTACGCCACGTTCTCGGACACGGGTGGCCCGGCCACGCTGGCGCTGAAGGCGACGACGGCGAACTGTTACGCCGTCACGTCGTTCAACGATGCCGGGAAGGCGACGCCCGCTACGGGCGCGCAGCTACGCGTCGACGGGCGGAAGTTCAGAGCGGACGCCGCCGGCAAGGCGTGTGTCGGGCGTCACGCAGGCCTCGTCCGCGCCTACGCAGTCGGCGCTGTTCGGTCGAACGCGGTGAAGTGACCCCTCGGCGCTGTATCGGGCTCCTCCTCGCCGCCCTCGTTCTTGCGGGATGCGGTGGGGAGGGGCCAAGCGCCGGCGACGGCACGGCGCACCTCTGGGTGACGCGTGACCGCGGCGCCGCCGTGCTCGTCGATGCGGAGGTACCCGCGGGACAGTCGCTCCTCCGCGCCCTGAAGTCGAAAACAAAAGTGGATACCCGATACGGCGGTGGTTTCGTTCAGTCGATCGACGGGATCGAGGGGAGCGCACGCCGGCACGAGGACTGGTTCTGGTTCGTCAACGGTCTCGCAGGCGACCGATCGGCCGCGTCGTACCGGTTGCGCGACGGCGACGTCGCGTGGTGGGACCATCGCGACTGGTCATCGGACGCCGACACCCTGGAGGTCGTCGCGGGGGGGTTCCCCGAGCCGTTTCTGCACGGGTATGCCGGGAAGGCGCGCCCCGCTGCCGTGCGGTATGCGCCGGGTCTCGCCGCGCAGGCAGCTCGTATCGCAGCAGTCATCGGCAGCGACGACGTGGCTACGGACGACACCGCCGTTGATGCGAGCGCGCATCTGTTCGAGCTCGTCGGCGGGACACCGCATCTGACGGCCGCTCTGCGGAAGCCTGGCTCCGGTCCTTCCGGCGCCGTGCGGTTCTCCTTCGCGGGCTCGGTCGACCGATTGCTCGACGGTGACTTCGTCCAGAGGTTCGAGAGCCCGTGAGCCCAGGCCCTGCCACGGCGCTCCTCGCAGCGGTCGCGACGGCCGGGTTCCTGATCGACCGGATCTGGGCGCTCGCGGCGATGACGCTGATCCTCATCGTCGTCTGCGTGCGTGCGCCGGTCGAACGCCGTTTCATCTACATCAGCGGGGCGCTGTTCAGCGCGCTCGGCGTGATCGTGATCTCCCCGCTCACCTGGTCCTCTGGTGGGGGAACGCTGCTCTGGGAAGGCCCCACGCTTCCCGTGATCGGCCCGATCGATCTCTCCACCGACGAGATCCAGATCGCCGTCGTCAACGGACTTCGACTCGCCGTCGTTGCGCTCGCGTTCAGCGCTTACACGCTTCGCGTCGATCATGATCGGCTCGTCTCGGCAGCGGGGTTCGCACGACGCTCCGCTCTGGCGATTGCTCTCGCGACGCGTCTCGTCCCGACGCTCGAGCGCGATGCGGCGGGTCTCTCCGAGGCGGTGCGTGGACGCGGCGTCGAGCTCCACGGTGCGCGAGGGTACGCAACGCTTCTCTCGCCGCTCGTCGCCGGGTCGCTCGAGCGAGCGACGGGCCTGGCCGAGGCCATGGAGGCGCGTGGATTTGGTCGTGGTGGAGCGACCCGCGCCCCGCGGCCGCCGTGGGCGTCCGTGGACTACGTCGCCCTCGGTGCCGCTGTCGTCCTCGTGGGAGTGGCCGCGCGATGGCTCTAGCGTCCGTCACCGAGCTCTCGTTTGCCTACCCCGGGAGCATCCCGGCGGTGAGAGACGTCTCGCTCGAGCTCGAAGCAGGTGAGGTCGTTGCGCTGCTCGGCCCCTCGGGAAGCGGCAAGTCGACGTTGCTGCGCGCACTCGCGGGCCTCGTGCCGCATTTCCACGGCGGCACGTTCTCGGGCAGCGTCGTCGTCGCAGGACTCGACACGCGAACGCACGGTCCGGCTGCCCTCGCGGGGACGGTGGCCTCGGTCTTCCAGGATCCAGAGGATCAGATCGTCATGACCCGCGTCGAGAACGAGGTGGCGTTTGGTCTCGAGAACCTCGGCGTTCCGCCGGAGCAGATCTGGCCGCTGACGCGCGCGGCGCTTGCCCAGGTCGGCGCCGGGCATCTCGCGGAACGCCGAACCGTCGAGCTCTCCGGCGGTGAGCTGCAGCGTGTCTGTCTCGCCTCGGCGCTCGCGCTCGAGCCGCAGCTCCTCCTGCTCGACGAGCCGACGTCACAGCTCGACGCCGAGGGCGCTGACGCATTCCTCTCGCACGTCGCACGGGCGGAGTGTGCTGTCGTGCTCTCGGAGCAACGCGTCGACCGTGTGCTCGCGATCGCTGATCGCGTGATCATGATGGAGGAAGGCAGGGTCGTCCTCGACGCGCCGGTTGCCGAGGCGCGTGTTTGGCTTTCGACGCGCAGGCCACGCTACGGTGGCGGGTTGGTGAAGGTCGATCCCTCACCGTCAGTGCCGTTGGGTCTGCCCGTCGTTTCGCTCGACGACGTCCGCTTCGCCTACGGCAGCGGCCCGGAGGTTCTCGGCGGAACGTCGCTCGTCGTTCATCGGGGTGAGATCGTGGCTCTGGAGGGGCTGAACGGGAGCGGCAAGACAACACTTGCCAAGATCGCGGCAGGGCTCCTCCAGCCCGCGAGCGGTTTTGTCTCCCGGGAGGGTCGGGCGACCTATCTCTCGCAGGATCCCGGTCGGCACCTCGTCTGCGAGACGGCGCTCGACGAGGTCGCGCTCGGCGTCAACGGAGATCAGATGCGTGCCGCGGCCGCACTCGAGCGTTTCGGCCTCTCGTTCGCCACCTGCCGTCATCCCCGTGATCTCTCGAGTGGCGAACGCGAGCGGCTGGGGATCGCAGCGGTCTCGGTCTCCGAACCCGACCTGCTCGTGCTCGACGAGCCCACTCGCGGAATCGACCCAGACCGAAAGGCCGCGCTCTCGACGTGGCTGCTCGAGCAGGCCGAGAGTGGGCGCGGGATCCTCGTCGCCACCCACGACCCGCTCCTTCCTGCACACCGACGCGTTCGGCTCGGGCAGCCGCTCGAGGTTCCTGTTGCGGTCTAGACTCGCACTGGTCGCCTTCGTCGGACTCGGCGTCGCCGGGCTGCTTTGGGCGGTGGTCGATCCGGCAAACGGCGGCCTCGCGACCCTGCTCGCGGCCTTTGCGCTCGTTGCAGGAGGGTTCGCGTGGCTCGAGCAGGGTGGCGACACGGCGCGTGATCTCACGCTCGTCGCCACGCTCGCCGGTATCGCGGCAGCGGGCCGCATCCTCTTTGCCCCGGTGCCGAGCGTGCAGCCGGTGACGGTCATCGTGGCGACGGCCGGGGTTGCGCTTGGGCCACGCCGCGGCTTCGTAGTCGGTGCCCTGGCCGCGATCGCCTCGAACATGTTTCTCGGTCAGGGAGCTCATACCCCGTGGCAGATGCTCGCGTGGGGCGGATGCGGCGCGCTCGCCGGCGTCCTCAAGGTGGCCTTGCGTCGCCGCTCGACGTTCGCCTTCTTCTGCGCTGTTCTCGGAATAGCGTTCGGGACGCTGATGGATCTCTGGCTGTGGTTTGCCTTCTACCCGCACACGTGGGCTGCGCTCGTGGCGGTTCTTGCTGCGGGATTGGCGTTCAACATCGCGCACGCGCTCGGCAATTTCGTGCTCGCGCTCGCGGCTGGGCCTGAGTTGCGGCGTGTTCTCGACCGGCACGCGCGCACGGTGCACACGGAGGTGGTGTGGGCATGAGGTTGGTGCTGATTCTCGCCGCGTGCGCGGCGCTTGCGGGAACGGCAGCGGGAGCAACCGGCCCTGCCGCCGGGCCAGCGGCGTTCCTGGCGGACCGCCAGAGCCCAAACGGCGGCTTCGCCGAGCAGGGCCAGGCTCCGGATGCGTCGCTCACTGCATGGGCGGCTCTCGGGCTCGTCGCGGCGAACGGCTCCGAATCGGCTCGGTCGCGAGCGGGAGAGTTCCTTCGCACGCGCTCGACCGAGAAGGCGACCGATGGCGATGTGGCGCTTCGCGCTATCGCACTCGATGCACTTGGCGAGCGAGTCGACGACGGTCTCCTTGCGAGGCTGAGGGAGCATCGGCCGAGCGCGCTCGTGAACGAGACGATGTGGACCGTCATTGCGCTCCGTGCGGTTGGCGAGGAGCCGTCGGCCACGTTCGTCCGTGCGATCC